>DATDAG010000320.1:0-4667 GCA_036525495.1 Anaerolineales bacterium | reverse complement strand
ACCTTCCCTACGTGGACCTGCCTTGCTCCACGCTCCTCAGCCTTCCGCTTCGACTTGTTGCGCTCTTGACATTGACTTGTTGCGCAGATGCCTGTGCACTCGCCAAAGGCTCACTCTGAAAATATTCATCCAACTCATTTTTCTTTGCTCTCCTTGCTTGTCACTCGCTCCCCTCTTCATTTACAGACTTATTGCGGAATCCCTTTTGTAACGTTACATTGACAAGCCATGTTTAAAAGATATATAATGACTTTGTCGGTCAAAACAACGCTGCCTTTCCCTTTATAGGTTCTTTAGCATCGACCATGGGAACATAATGATAATAACTGATCGGAAATTAAATAGCGGTCCATCGCACTAACGGAATTCTCTTTCCCATCAACGGTGGGTGGGTATTCCGTTTTTTGTTTACATGACAAGGAGGTGATGTTCAGTAAAAGTTCCTCTGTAAGCAATAAGTTGTTCGATATTCAAAAAGGAGAAGAAAATATGTCTAAAAGCAAATTGTACGGTGTATTCACCGTGCTAATGATCGCCATGCTGACGCTTTCCGCGTGCGGAGGCGGCGCAAAGCAGGTGGAAGTATTCTCATGGTGGACCGGCGGCGGTGAAGCGGCGGGTTTGGATGCCATGATCGTGGTCTTCAAAGCACAGAACCCCAATATTGAGTTCATCAACGCGGCTGTGGCGGGCGGCGCCGGAACGAATGCCCGCGCGGTTTTAGCCACACGTCTGCAGGCTGGCGATCCACCTGACTCCTGGCAGGGTCATGCCGGTCAGGAATTGATCGGCACATATGTTGCCGGCAACCAGATCCAGCCGCTGAACGATCTGTATGAAACGGAAGGCTGGCTGAGCGTGATGCCCCAGACTTTGATCCCGCTGATCTCTGATGGCGGAAACATCTATTCAGTGCCGGTCAACATCCATCGAGCCAACGTGCTTTGGTACAACCCGGCTGTCCTATCAGCCAATGGCGTTTCTGTTCCCACGACCATGGATGAATGGTTCACTGCCATGGATACCCTGCAGGCGGCTGGCGTGACCCCGCTTGCGCTCGGCGAACAGTGGACGAAATTGCATCTGCTCGAAACCGTCCTGCTCGGAACTCTCGGACCCGACAAATACAACGGTTTGTGGACGGGAGGCACCGATTGGGGGAGCGCTGAAGTCACCACCGCGCTGGAGAACTTCCAGAAAGTTCTAACTTACACCAACAGCGACTCCGCTTCACTCTCGTGGCAGGACGCCGCACAATTGGTAGTCAATGGCGATGCCGCATTCAATGTGATGGGTGACTGGGCTGAAGGTTACTTCCGTGAATTGGGCAAAGCCCCCATGAGCGACTATGGTTGGGCGCCTGTTCCCGGTGGTGTCGGAGTCTTCCAGTTCCTGTCTGACTCGTTCGTGCTAGCTGTCGGCGCGCCGGATGAGGGTGGAGCCATGGCCTGGTTGAAAGTGGCAGGCTCAAAGGAAGGTCAGGAGGCGTTCAATCCTGTGAAGGGTTCGATCTGCGCCCGCACCGACTGCGATCCGTCACTCTTTGGCGAGTACCTGCAGTCCGCCATGGACGATTGGGCAAGCAACATTGTGGTCGGTTCATTGACCCACGGTGTGGTTGCCAACGACTCTTGGAAATCTGAGATTGATACTGCACTCGGTGCTTTTGTTGAGGCTGGTAATGTGGAAGGTTTCCAGTCCTCATTAGTATCGGCCTGCATAGCATCTGGTCCATGCAAGTAAAAAGTTGAGTACAATATTGAGGCTCCGTCACGATGACGGAGCCTCAATAATTTTACGAAAGGCTTGCCCATGTCCAGAGACAAAGACCGATATCTTTCCATCATACTGATTTCCCCGTCCATCCTGGCGGTGTTGATTTTCGTGTACGGTTTTATTGCATGGTCGGTGCGTGTCTCGCTCAGTGAATGGAAAGGGCTTGTAGCAGATTACACATGGGCGGGGTTGAGCAATTACATCAACCTGTTCTCCGATCCGCGTTTTCAAGTGGACATTCGCAACACACTGATCTTTACCGGTGTCTTTGTGGTCGGCAGTATCGTGCTTGGTTTCTTTTTAGCCGTAATGCTCGACCAGGGCTTGAAGGGGGAGGGGTTTTTTCGTAGTCTGTTCCTGTTCCCGATGGCAATTTCATATATTGTGACCGGCGTCATCTGGCGCTGGCTGATGAACCCGGCTGAGGGGGATCGCATCAGCGGTTTGAACTTGTTATTTTCCAATCTCAATCTGGATTTTTTGATCAACAAGTGGCACACGACCGAATATTGGGGCATCGCGGCAATCGCGCTCGCGGCGATCTGGCAGATGTCTGGATACACCATGGCAATTTATCTTGCGGGCTTGCGCTCCATCCCTGACGAACTTCGTGAAGCCGCCCGTATAGACGGCGCGAGCGAATTTGAAATCTATCGTCGGATCATTTTGCCGTTGCTTTCACCGGTAACATTAAGTGCATTGATCATCCTGGGTCACATGTCGCTCAAGGTTTTTGATCTGATCATTGCTGTGGCGGGGAAACAATATCCACTGGATGTCCCTGCCATTTACATGTGGCAGACCACCTTCGACGGTCTCTTCTATGGACGCGGCGCGGCGATCGGGATCCTGTTACTGATCAGTGTTGCGGTACTGATCGTCCCCTACATCCGCTACACCCTTAGGACGGAGACAAAACAATGAACAAACTCCGCCTTGGCAAAAACTGGTTGTACATTCCGCTGATCGTAATGGCGGTCTTCTATCTCATCCCCATGTATGTCCTGCTGGTAACGGGTTTCAAAAGTTTTGCAGAGGTTGATCTCCAGACCATGTGGAACCTGCCTCAAGGGATCCATTTTGATAATTACGTGGAAGCCTTTTCACAATTGGCACCTTCGCTGTGGAATAGTTTCATAATGGTGATCCCTGCGGCGGTCATTTCCTCCATGCTGGGGTCGTTGAACGGATTTATCCTCGCCAAATGGAAATTCCGCGGCGCTGATTTTATCTTCCCCTTCATCCTGTTCGGAATGTTCATCCCGTATCAGTCCATCCTGATCCCGCTCGTGATCTTCATCAACAACACTCTGCGTTATATCGGGATGGCGGGAATCCCCGCTCTGATTCTTGCTCACATCATCTACGGCATTCCCATCACCACATTGACCTTCCGCAACTACTATGCGAGTCTTCCTCAAGAATTGCTGGAAGCCGCCAAAATAGACGGCGCCGACATGCTGGGCATTTACCGCCACATCCTTTTGCCGATCTCCATCCCGAGCTTTGTTGTGGTGTTGATCTGGCAATTCACCTCCGCATGGAATGACTTCCTGTTCGCGGTCGTACTCACTGGCAACAGGTCGTGGCCTATCACAGTCGCTTTGAACAATATGGCAGGCAGTCAGATCATCTCTTGGAACGTGCAGATGGCTGGTTCGCTCCTTGCCGCATTGCCCACCCTTTTGGTCTACATCTTCCTGGGACGCTACTTCTTGCGCGGTCTGCTGGCTGGTTCGTTAAAGGGGTAGCCCTTGTTATTCGCTCACGACATCCGACTGAAGAAAATGACGGGGTAATCAGTCGGTTGGATCGTCTAAAGTTGGTTTGCCTTCCAGCCAGAGCAGGAGAATTAAACCGCAGATCACAGCCAACAAAAAAAAGGTCAGCGCAATGAACGGTGAAAAATAAAGGGTCAGGAAAGCCAATCCACTGACCGTCATGGAGGTCAGATGGGTTATCAACACGGCAAACCTTGGAGAAAAGCCCAAAGCAATGAGACGGTGATAAGTATGGTCGCGCCTGCCGCTCCCGATCAATTGCCTCCTTTTTATTCGGGACAACACGACAAGCGTAGTATCGAAAATCGGGACTGCCAACAGCATAATCGGGACGATCCATGAAGATTCAGGGCTTCGGTCGAGAGGGTTGTACATGATGCCGAAGGAAGCGAGAAGGAAGCCAATCGTCTGTGACCCTGAGTCGCCAAGAAAGAATTTCGATACGATGCTGTTCCAGAAATACAGCCCGATGCTTATCCCCAGCAACGCCGCAACCCAAAAACCGACTACCTGCTGACCCGCATGATTGGTCGCTCCCCAAAAGAAGGCAGCGGCAATGATCCCAAGCCCTGCCACGATCCCGTCCATACTGTCTATCATGTTCAGGGCATTCGTAATGCCGATCAGCCAGAATAAGGTAATGGATACATTCATAACCTGGGCGATCAATGGGGTGATATATCCCGCATCCGAAAGGATCGTCATGAAATAAACCTGAACACCGGACGAGATCAAAATAGTGGAGGCGATCAACTGTCCTATCAACTTTGGCACAGCAGATAACCCTTTGCTGTCATCCCAAACCCCAAAGAGAAAAACAATGAATGCCCCGGTAAAAACCGCTATAATTTCGCGGTCCAGCCAATGTTGATAAAGAATAGCCACGATGCCAAAGGTGGTTGTCACCAGAATTCCCCCCGCGAGTGGCGTTGAGCGGGCATGAATTTTATGAGGCGCAGAGCCGGGGATATCCAGCAAATTGAGGCGCTTTGCCAGGAGGGCGGCAGGGTATCCCAAACCGAAACTGAGAAGGATGCTGATGACAAGCGAGGAAAAGGGATGTCCCATGATTGTTTTGCCAGACGGAGTAACGCGCTAGCTGTCCTGATG
>DATDAG010000319.1:0-7987 GCA_036525495.1 Anaerolineales bacterium | reverse complement strand
GGCGTCGGGATGGGGCTGGAAACCTGGGAGGTACATCCAGCTACAAGTCCAAGAAGAGAGGCGAGAAAGAGAAGGGTCCGTTGGTTCATGTGGAATGTGCAAAGTAAAGTACGGTTGCGAGTCCATTTTTATGAAACGAAGCAACCTCCACGATATAAGGAGATTGCTTCGTCGATTCACTCCTCGCATTGATAGAGATGCTAGAGTCCGTAGATCTCGCTGTATTTCTTTGTCAGATAACGGACGTAGGGTTCGGGTGTGATCTTCGATCCGGTGACGTTTTTGACCAGTATTTGCGGCTCATACTTCTGGCCATGCTGGTGGATGTTCTTGCGGAGCCAGTCCAACAGTTTGCTGAAATCGCCTTTGCGGATCTGGTCGTCGAGGTTTTTGATGTCCTTGTTGATCTTCTCCCATAACTGGGCGGAGACCAGGTTGCCCAACGCATAGGTGGAGAAGTAACCAAAAATGCCGTAAGCCCAATGGATATCCTGCAACACGCCTCTTGCCTCATCGGGCGGCGTGATACCGAGGTATTCCTGCATTTTTGTGTTCCAGATCTCAGGCAGGTCTTTGATGGCAACCCTGCCTTCGAGCATGGCGATCTCGAGTTCGAGGCGGAGCATAATGTGCAGGTTATAGGTCGCTTCGTCTGCGCTGACGCGGATGAGCGAAGGTTCGACCTTGTTGATGGCTTTGTAGAATGCCTTGAGGCCCACGCCATCCAATTGGGATGAGAAGGTTTTCTTGAACATCGGGTAGAAATGCTCCCAGAACGGAAGCGAGCGACCGACGATATTTTCCCACATGCGAGATTGCGACTCGTGCACCGCCAATGATGTCCCGCCCACCAATGGCGTCCGATCATAGGTGGGGTTGACTCCCTGCTCGTACATGGCGTGGCCAGCTTCATGGAAGGTGCTGAATAATGCAGAAGAGGGATTGTCATCTTCAAAGCGTGTTGTGATCCGAACATCATTCACACTAAAACTGGTCGCAAATGGATGCGGCGCTTTATCCTGCCTGCCCCTTGTCCAGTCATACCCAAACTCAGTGACAACCTTCTCCCCGAAGTCCATGATCTTTTTTTCGTTATATTTCTTGTGAAGGAAATCGGCTTTGACTTGTTTGGCAGAAGCGATCGCGCTGATCAATTCCACCTGTTTCGGTCGCAGGGCGTTGAAAATAACCTTCACATCTGCGGTCTTCATGCCAGGCTCGAAATCGTCAAGCAGGGTGTCGTATGGATGATCTGCTGGCGGGAAGAAGGAAATATATTTCTTCGCCATTTCAAGATTCTTCTCGAGATGAGGCTCGAAGATCGAGAAATCTGATTTGCCTTTTGCCTCTTTCCACGCTTCAAAAGCCTTCGCAGAGACAACAGTTTGTTCCGCCACGAATTCAGGCGGCACTCGTTTGGCTTTATCGTAATTACGGGCAGCAACACGGATCATTGCCGCTTCGTCCGACGACGGGTCGGCATCTGCGAACTCTGCCTTGAGGTCTTCGATCAGTTTGCCAACTTCATCGGTGATGAATTTTTCCTGCGCGATCTTGCCCAGTGTAGCCATCTGTTGCCCGCGCGCCGCGCCTCCACCGGGAGGCATATTCACCTGCATATCCCAGCTCAACACCGCGCCGGCATGACCGATATCCGATACTTCGCCAAGAAGCGTTTTTAATTTTTCCAGTTTTTCACTCATGGTTCCTCCTGTCCCTTCACATTAGTTGGGGGAAATTGAATTTCACATAATGACGAACAGGATGCTATCCTGCTTCGTAAATTTACGCAACCCTCCATCTGAGGGACTCACCCTGCAATGCCGATAACACCTCAACCGCAATATCCTCAGAAGCGCGGGACTGTGCTTCAGCCGTTTGCGCCCCGATATGCGGGGTGGCGATCACGCGTGGATGGGAAACTGCCTCTTCCAAACAGGGAGGTTCCTTCGCGAAAACATCAAGCGCGGCACCTGCCACCTTTCCACTGTTCAACGCCTCCACCAGAGCAGACTCGTCAATGATGCCCCCTCGTGCTGCACAAACGATGCGCACGCCATCCTTCATTTGAAAGAAGGCTTGAGATCCGATCATGTCACGCGTATCCACGGTCAGCGGCATGTGCAGAGAGATGAAATCCGACCATGCGTAAAGGTCTTGCAGGGAGGTCGGCTCCGCGCCGCGTTTATTGATTTCATCTTCCGAGATCAATGGGTCGTAGGCGATCACGTTCATGCCAAAGGCAGCGGCACGCCTGCCCACTTCCACGCCAATGCGACCAAACCCGATCACACCAAGAGTCTTGCCATTTAGTTCTACACCCTCAAGTTCCTTCTTGAGCCACTTGCCCTGTTTCATGCCATCATCTGCGCGCGGGATTTCACGCGCAAGGGCTAACATGAGTCCGAAGGTCAATTCGGCAACGGCAAGCGAAGTGGATGTCGGCGCGTTGACAACGGCAATGCCGTGCTTCTTCGCGGCTTCCAGATCGATGTTATCCACGCCGACACCGGCGCGCCCGATCACTTTCAGCCTGGATCCCGCGTCCATGATGGAAGCAGTTACCTTTGTCCGGCCGCGAACGATGAGGGCATCATATTCGGGAATCACTTTGAAGAGATCGTCTGCCGAGATCCCACTCTTATCATCCACTATCCCCGAATTGCGCAAAATAGACTGTCCCGTTTCGTCCAACCCGTCTGTGATGAGGATTTTGTAATTGGTCATGGAGGTATTTTATCTCAGGTAGGGGCGGGGTTATCCCGCCCCTACCAAATATCATTCATACCGCAAGGCTTCCACCGGTTCCAGGTTTGCCGCGCGGCTGGCGGGGTATATACCAAAGAAAAGTCCGACTGCCGCGGAGAAGATCGTCGCGAGCAGTATCGCATCTATACCGACAACGGGTGTAAAGGCTGTCCCACTGGCTTCTGCGATCCGCCCAACAAGGTACGAGATCAACCAACCGAAGACAATACCGATCAGCCCGCCAATGAGGCTTAACAACGAAGACTCTGTGAGGAACTGTGTGAGAATATCGCGTTTGCGTGCGCCTAGCGCCTTGCGTAAACCGATCTCGCGTGTCCGTTCCGTGACGGATACCAGCATAATGTTCATGATACCGATGCCGCCCACAAGCAGTGAAATACCTGCAATCCCTCCGAGGAAGATCGTCAGGATATTGGTGATGGATTCAAAGGTGGCAAGCAGGTCTTGCTGGGTAAAGATCGTAAAATCATCCGCACCTACCGGTGTCCGGTGTCGCGTACGAAGGATTGCTGCGATCTCCTCGGACGACTGTTCTACAACATCACCGCTCACTGCCTGCACAAAGATGATATCCACCCTGTCACTGGTGCTACGGCGAATCAGCCGCGCTTGCGCAGTCGTAAACGGAACGACCACCACATTGTCCTGGCTCCCGAACGAACCGCCACCTTTCGACTCAAGCACTCCAATCACACGGAAGGGCTGCCCCTCGATACGGACAGTCTCGCCGGTAACTCCATCCGAGTGACCGAACAAGTTCTCGGCGACTTCAGGTCCAAGCAATACAACGGAGGCGCGACCGAGAATATGTTCCTCAGTAATATACTCGCCTTCCGTAATGCTGTAGTTTCGCACCTGAAAATAGTCGGGGGTCACACCTAATATCTGCGGCGATATCTGTTCACCGCCAAACGAAACGATCCCGTTTCCCTGCAAGGCGGGCGCCACCGCTTCGATAGAGGGCGCGGCGAACTGGTCTCGTAGGGCATCGGCGTCTCCCAGCGTCAGCGGCTTGGGATTTCGTACATTATCGCCGGGGTCGCCGCGGAAAACGAACAGCAGGTTCGTGCCAATGCCGCTGATCGAACCCGTAATAGACTCCTGCGCGCCTGTCCCGACCGCCAGCATGGCGATAACCGCCGCCACACCGATCACGATCCCAAGTACGGTCAAACCGGACCTGAGCTTGTTCCCGCTTAAACTTTCCAATGCCTCAAGAAAAGCCTGTGCAACGGTCATGAGTCACCGTCCAATAATCCGTCTATCAATCGGATAACCCGCTGCGTCTGTTCTGCGATTTTGGGGTCATGCGTAATAATGATCAACGTAGTCCCGATATCCCTGTTCAGGCTGAGCAATAAGTTCATGATCTCCTGCCCGACCTTTGAGTCGAGGTTCCCTGTCGGCTCATCCGCCATGATGATGGCAGGGTTGTTGACGATCGCGCGTGCGATGGCAACGCGCTGCTGTTGTCCGCCGGAAAGTTCGTAGGGACGGTGGGTCATGCGATCCTCCAAACCCACAGCCTTCAAGGCTTCCATGGCGCGGCGACGACGCCCCTCCGTTGCGCCTGAATAACGTAATGGCAATTCGACGTTCGTGGTGGCGGTCTGCCGCGAGAGCAGATTGAAACTCTGAAAAACAAAACCGACTTTTCGGTTGCGGATATCAGCCAGTTGATCGTCTGTCAATGAGGCAACGGCTTCCCCATCCAGAACATATTCACCCGCGGTCGGTCTATCCAGACAGCCAAGCATATTCATCAGCGTGGACTTGCCCGAACCGGAAGGTCCCATGATGGAAACGACCTCTCCGCGCCGGATGTTGAACGAAACGCCGCGCAACGCATGAACTTCGACCTCACCCATCTTGTAGACCTTGGTCAGATCGTGTGTTTCAATTACGTTCGTCATGATTAATTTCCAAAAGGACCCCCACCACCGGGACCCATAAACTCGATCGGCGGATTCAAGATAACGGCATCACCTTCCTGTACGTCGCCGCTCGCCAGCACACTCATGGTATCGGAGGAGGATCCTAGCCGGATCGCTTTTTTGACGGGAAGGTCATTTTCCAGAATATACACCACCCGCTCACCATCCGAAAGACGGACTGCGCGATTCGGCACGAGAAGAACATCCACCAACTCCTTGACCGTGATGTTCACTGCCGCCGTCATGCCCGGTTTGACAAACGAATCTGCATCGATCAATTCAACGGTCACGTAAAAGTTAACCACGCCCGCTGAAACCGTTCCTGTTTGTGCAACCTCAACCACCTCCCCGTGATATTCCCTGCCGAGGATGGCGTCGAAGGTAAGCATGACAGGTTGACCGATGGCAACGCTGTTGATATCCACTTCGGAGACATTCACATCCACCAGTAAACTTGACATATCGTCAATGCGGAAAGCCGTTGCGCCTGCGCCGAGCTGGTCACCGGGGAGCGGGTAGGATTCTGTCACAATGCCGGCAAAAGGCGCGGTTACGCGCGCCAGGTTCAAGGTCGCTTGAGCCGCTTCCACGCGAGCCCTGGCGGCTGCTATCTCGGCAACATTCCCCGCGCTTAAACGATCATACTCCCGTTGGGCATCCGCTTCCTGTGCCAGGGCAACACTCAAGGCGGCGCGATACCTCGCCGCGTCAAGCTCTGATGGCGTGCCCAAATACCAGTTAAGCGTGGCTATTTTCTTGTCCCGCTCGAGGCGTGCGTTGGTCAGGTTTAATAATGCCTGCGCCTTTAGCGAGTCTCCATCCGGGCGGTTCTTGACAGCTTTATAGGCCTGCTCTGCCAAAGTGATCTGCTTATTCGCAAGGTCGATCTCCGCCTGCGTTTGATCGAGCAGGTCATCAGAAGCACGCCGAAAATCAAGTTTGGTTACGTCTTTTTGGGCATCTTCAACAGCCTGTTTTGCGATTGCCAGGTTTTGCTCAGCCTGTGCCAGACCGGCAGTCGAATTGAGTAGATCGTCCAATGTCCTCTGGGCGTTGACCAGGTCCGCCTCCGCCAGGATTATGCTTTGCGGCAGTGAAGACTTGGACAAGTATGCCATCACAAAACCGGCTGGGACATTATCGCCAACTTTCACATTCACAGTATCCACTGTGCCAGCCGCCTGCCAGATCAACACCGCAGTTTGTTTGGCGCGGACGGTCCCGGTTGCGCCGATGGTCGCGGTCAAGGTGCCGCGCTCGATCTTGTTCGTCTGAAACACGCTCGCTGTGCCGGCATTTCTGCTCCGGTTATACAAAACAGCCGTTGCCCCAAGGGCAGTCACGAGGAGCAAGATCAAGACCACTCGATATTTCTTCAAAAACTTTCCCATTTCTTTCTTTGCCTCCGCGAGGGGTTGCCTCGCCAAAATATTCGATCGATTTTCAGCAGGATTTATACCCCATAAATATGAATTGGCAATGAATTGGAATGCAGGTTTGATGAAAATCATACACACATACTATTGTGACGATTGTCGCCCAGTTTGGTGACATTTAAGCCTGTGGATGGGTTTTATGATTGGGTATCATTACAGTAATATCTTTAGAATTAGAAACGCCCGGAGGAATCCATGCAGTTTATACCCAGTGAAACCCTCACCATCGACCGCAAGGCAAGGGCAAACATGCCATTCTTTGATCTTGACCTGCGTTCACCGGAAGAGCGGACCTGCGACTTCGACGATGTGGTCATCGATTTCGCGCCCGAACGCGCCATGGTGGAGGCGTCACGCTGTATCCACTGCCCGGACCCCGCGCCCTGCATGGTGGCGTGCCCCACGCACAATGACATCCCCTCTGCCATGTGGCTGATTGAGCAGGGACGCTTCTCGGAAGCTGCTGATCTGTATCACCAGACCAGCACCCTGCCGGAAGTGTGCGGACGCGTCTGTCCGCATGAGGCTTTATGCCAGGGTTCCTGTGTCTTGAACAAACACGAAACGCCGGTCCTGTGCGGCGAGTTGGAGGCTTTTACTGTTGACTACCAGCGCCGCCACGAGGGACGTGTCATCCCGGTCGGCACCCCGAAGGGGAGGCGGGTTGCCATTATCGGGGCTGGACCTGCCGGTTTGGGCTGTGCCGACCAACTCGTCCAGCGAGGATACGATGTCACGATCTTCGAATCCAAGCCTGCGCCGGGCGGACTGCTCGTTTACGGCATCCCCAACTTCAAACTCCCGAAAGATGTCTGGGAGGAAAAATGGGAGGAGTTCGAGCGCGCCGGGGTCAAGTTCGTCCCCAATACCTATATCGGAAAAGACAAAACCGTAAACGGACTGTTCGAAGAAGGCTTCGAAGCGGTCTTTATCGGTGTCGGCTCGGAGATCGACGCCAAGATGGAAGACACACCCGGCACAGACCTGCCCGGCGTCTACGAAGCGACCGATTTTCTCATCCGCGCCAATGTCGCTCCGGACCAACTCCCGCCGGAGATGAAGAAACCGCTCGAAGTCGGCAACCGCGTCGTTGTGATCGGCGGCGGCGACACAGCTTCGGACTGTCTTCGTTCTGCACTGCGTCTTGGCTCGGAGGAAGTGACCTGTCTTTACCGCCGCACTGAAAGGGAAATGCCAGGCGGCAAAAAGGACCGTGCGCTTGCAAAAGAGGAAGGCGCAAAATACCGCTTCCTTACCCAGCCGGTCAAGTTCATCGCCAACGAAGAAGGCAAACTTGCCGCTGTGGAATGTATCGAAATGAAACTCGGCGAACCAGATGCAAAAGGAAGGCGCAAGCCCGTACCAGTGGAAGGCTCGAACTTCAGCGTGGCATGTGACACTGCCATCCTCGCGCTTGGCTACTGGCCCGACCCGATCATCGGCAAGACCACGCCGGACCTTGAGACTCACAACTGGGGTCTCGTCAAAGCGGACAAGAAGACCGGCGCAACCTCGCGCGAAGGCGTCTTCTCCGGCGGCGATTGCGTGACCGGACCCGATCTCGTCGTCACAGCCATGGTCGGCGGGCGCAAAGCCGCCTGGGCGATAGACGAATACTTGAGAAACAAATCCAAATAATTGGTTTGAAATCTGCTGAGGGCAGGTGAACGAAGGGACATCTCGCGGAATGCGGGGTGTCCCTTTGGTTATATAGACCTTAAGAAAAAGAATTTGAATTTTGCATTTTGAAAAAAGAGAGGGATGTCATATCCTTATGCCAAAGACTGCAATCCAAGGCAAAAGGAGACATCCCATGTTTAGAATAACGTTTTCGAAATCGACTGTCAA
>DATDAG010000318.1:0-15145 GCA_036525495.1 Anaerolineales bacterium | reverse complement strand
ACAAAACTTACCGCGAAAGAAATTGTTGACCTGAACAAAGAGTATACATTATTCTCATGGTCAGTTCAGTCACAGACAAATCCCATCCCTGTTACAAAAATGGAAGGCGTGTACTTCTGGGATGCGGATGGCAAGCGTTATCTGGATTTCTCCGCTCAATTGATGAATAGCAATGTTGGGCACCAGCATCCCAAAGTCATCAAAGCGATACAAGATCAAGCTGCTGAAATAACCTTCACTCATCCTGGCAACGCCACAGAAGTGCGTGGATTATTAGGTAAGAAACTGGCAGAGGTCACTCCTGGTAAATTGAAAAAAACTTTTTTTGCCTTGGGCGGAGCAGAAGCCAATGAAAACGCCATCAAGATCGCGCGCTTCTACACGGGACGACACAAAATACTTGCACGCTACCGATCCTATCATGGAGCCACACACGGCGCAATTGCGCTGACAGGTGACTACCGCCGTAACGCTGTTGAGCCGACCATGCCGGGAGGGGTGCATTTTCTTGATCCACATTGCTACAGATGTCCCTTTGGGCAGAAGCGGGAAAGCTGTAAACGGGAGTGCATTTCGCATCTCGAAGAAGTCATCATGTACGAGGGACCTGAGAATATCGCCGCGATCATCATGGAAGGCGTGACGGGTTCGAACGGCATCATCGTCCCGCCCAATGACTACTGGCCTCGTGTGCGTGAGATCTGCGATAAGCATGGAATCCTACTAATATCCGATGAAGTCATGAGCGGATGGGGGCGAACGGGCAAGTGGTTTGCCGTAGACAATTGGGGCGTGGAGCCAGACATCATCACGACCGCCAAGGGAATCACATCAGGTTACATGCCCTTGGGAGCGGTGATCGTCTCAGAAAAGATCGCTGAATTCTTTGAAGACAAGTATCTCTACGCAGGTTTGACCTACAGCGGACACGCGCTGGCCTGTGCCGCCGCGCTGGCAACGATTGAAGTGTATGAAGAAGATAAGTTGATTGAAAACGCTGCTACCCTTGGAAAGTATCTGGGTGAAGCCTTGGAAGACATCAAAGAACGGCATTCATCTGTCGGCGATGTGCGTTATATCGGGTTGTTCTCTACCATTGAGTTGGTTGCCAATCGTGAAACCAAAGAGCCTTTTCCCCCCGCTGTGATGGGTGAAGTGGGAATGGTGTTACGAGAAAACGGATTGTTCACCTTCATCCTGGCTAAGGATGTAGGCACTATGGTATTTGTGGTGCCGCCACTGTCTATAACGAAAGACCAATTGGATGAAGGTCTTGCCTTGGTTGAAAAAGCATTGGAAGTTGCAGATAAACAAGTGGGTTAGCAAATTTCAGGTCGGCATGTTAGAGCGCTCAACCTTCAAACTTGTAACTCGCAAACAAATTTTGGAGTAATCATGGAGATACTAAACTACATAAACGGTGAATGGGTAAAGCCTGACACCCAAGAATACATTGACGTGATCAATCCTGCGACAGGGCAGGTCATTGCAAAGACACCGCTCAGCACCAAGGCAGACGTGGACTCAGCGGCGAAGGCGGCGAGTGAAGCATTCCAAGGCTGGCGCAAAACACCCGTCAATGATCGCGTGCAATATCTTTTCAAACTGCGCGACCTGATGCGTACCAATCACGATGAGATCGCGAAACTTATCACGGACGAATGCGGTAAAACATTCGAAGAAGCCAAAGCCGAAATGGTGCGCGCTTTCGAGAATATCGAAGTTGCCTGTGGTATGCCCATGATGGTGAAGGGCGATTTTGTCGAAGACATTGCCTCGGGTATTGACGAGATTATGATCCGTCAGCCAGTCGGTGTGTGCGCTACGATCGCGCCGTTCAACTTCCCTGGCATGATCCCGTTCTGGTATCTACCTTATGCGCTCGCTGCGGGTAACACTTACATCATCAAGCCTTCCGAAAAAGTGCCGACCACCATGCAGTTCATCATGAAACTCATCGAACAGGTTGGTTTCCCGAAGGGCGTTGTCAATCTTGTCAACGGCGCGAAAGATGCGGTGGACAGCATTCTTGAACATCCCGCCATTCGCGCGATTACGTTCGTTGGCTCGACCAATGTCGCTAAATATATTTACGCCACCGCTGCCGCACATGGCAAACGTGTGCAGGCACAGGGCGGCGCGAAGAATCCAGTCATCGTTTTACCGGATGCGGATATGGACATGGCAACCAAGATCATTGCGGATTCCGCCTTCGGTTGCGCAGGACAGCGATGTCTCGCCGTGTCATTCGCAGTGACGGTTGATTCTGCCCGAAATTCATTTACTGAAGCGATATGTGATGCCGCCTCAACAAGGACAGTCGGCTACGGCATGGATGCAAATGTCCAAATGGGGGCGGTCATTAACGCCGCGTCAAAGGAGAGGATCGAGTCGTTGATTGGACTTGGTGTCAAAGAAGGAGCAGGCGTCCCCGTAGATGGGCGCGGTACTTCCATCCAGGGTTATGAAGGCGGTAGCTTTGTACGTCCCACCATTTTGGTAGACGTCCCGCGTGACAGTGAGATCGCAAGAACTGAGATCTTCGGTCCTGTGTTGAGTCTTATGCATGTCAATACGATCGAAGATGCTATCGAGTTGATAAACAGCGGACAGTATGGCAATCAAGCGAGCCTTTTCACATCAAGTGGAGCGGCAGCTCGCAAGTTCAGGTCTGAAGCAGAAGCAGGGAACATCGGAATCAATATTGGCGTTGCCGCGCCGATGGCGTTCTTCCCGTTTAGTGGTTGGAAGGATAGTTTCTTCGGTGATATGCACGGGCAGGGTATGGATGCGGTTGAATTTTTCACGCAGAAAAAAGTTGTGGTCGAACGCTGGCCTAAAGAATGGTCTAGGAAATTTTAAAACTATGAGCTATGAAAACGCACTTTCTTATTCGTCGCAATGGCTTGACATCATCAAGCAGGGAAATTTTCCCGAAGAAGAGCAAGCCAAATGGATCATCAATGAATCCAAGAATAATTTTGCTGAACACTTCAACCGCAACTGGCTGGAGTATCGCAAGTCTGTAACGGAGGCAGGCGACTGGGCTTCAGTAGAATGGTCTGGCAAAGGCGCGACCTTCACAGATGTGATGGGACGCAAATTTATTGACTGGCTTGGCGGCTTTGGTATGTTCGATCTGGGTTGGTGTCACCCCGATGTGGTTGAAGCGGTCATTGCTCAAGTGAAACGCAGCCCCATGCCAAGTCAGGAGTTGATCGATCCATTGCGCGGCGTGTTGGCGAAACTCATGGCGGAGATCACGCCTGGCGATCTAAAATATTCGTGGTTCGCTGCCAGTGGAACAGAGTCGATAGAAGCTGCGATCAAGATCGCAAAATTACATACGGGTAAATCTGCATTTATATCTTCGTTAAAGGGATTTCACGGCAAAACGCTCGGTTCGCTTTCGATGATGGGTAAAGCAGATTATCGCGAAGCGATGGGCAAGCTTTATGGCGGGCAGGTCTATCACGTCCTATTTGGGGATGCGGGCGCAGTGGAACAGCAACTTGAGATCTGTGACAAGGTCGGGATCGGTGTTGCGGCAGTCATTCTAGAACCCATTCAAGGCGAAGCGGGAGCGATCGTGCCACCTGATGATTTCTGGCCGCGCGTTCGTGAGGCCACGAAGAAGTATGGTGTTCTACTGATCGCGGATGAAGTGCAGACGGGTCTGGGGCGGACGGGGAAACTGTGGGGTGTAAATCATTGGGATGTTACACCAGACATCATCTGCACAGCCAAGTCACTCGGCGGCGGCGTGATGCCCGTCAGCGCGGTGACGACCACTGAAGAGATCTTCCACGAGACGATGTACCCAAATCCATTCATGCATACGACCACGACTGGTGGAGGTGCATTGGCGTGTTCTGCAGCGATTGCCACGATCAACGTGATGCTTCGTGATAGACTCTGGGAAGCCGCCGCTACGAAAGGCAGTTATCTCATCGAGAAAGTGACCGAACTGGCTGAGGAGTTCCCGCAGTTGTACGATAAAGTTACCGGTAAAGGATTGTTGATCGGTCAACACTTCCAATCTCCCAAGATTGGCTACAATGTCGCTGCGGAATTGTTCAAACGTGGCGTGCTTGTGTCAGGAACTTTGACCAACGCGCAGACGATCCGCATCGAACCACCCCTTATCATTGCACAGGAAGAAATGGACGAAGGCTTGAACCGCCTGCGCGACGCGGTCGGCGCGGTTGCAACATCCATATAGGCATTGATTTGTAATGACAGGAATCTTGTTTACAATAAAAATATTCTGCTCTGAGGAGAAGAGACATGGCAGGTAAATTTGCTGTTGAAATGCAGGATGTACTAAAACAATTCATTACACCGGAAGGAGGCATTCTCTCCGCTGTTGACCAGGTCACCATGCAGATCAAGGATGGTGAGTTCTTCTCGCTGCTTGGTCCATCTGGCTGCGGGAAGACAACCTCCCTGCGCATGATCGCCGGGTTCGAGTTACCCACGGCTGGCAGTATTTTGATCCACGGCAAGGAGATGAGTCAGGTTCCGGCTCATCTGCGACCTGTAAATACTGTCTTTCAGCAGTATGCGCTCTTCCCGCACATGACCGTTGAACAGAATATCGGCTTTGGTCTTGAGATGAAAGGCGTTGGCAAAGCCGAACGCTCGAAGCGTGTATCTGAGGCTCTCGAGATGGTGCGATTGCCCGGCATGGAAATGCGCCGCGCTAAACAACTCTCCGGCGGACAACAACAACGAATCGCTCTTGCCCGGGCATTGGTCAACAAACCTGAAGTCTTACTTCTCGACGAACCCCTCGGCGCGCTCGATTTGAAACTCCGCAAGGAAATGCAGTTGGAACTGAAAACCCTCCAGCGTGAAGTGGGGATCACATTCATTTATGTTACCCACGACCAGGAGGAAGCACTGACCATGAGTGACCGCATCGCAGTCATGAACAAGGGGAAGGTGCTTCAAATCGGTCTGCCTGAGGAGATCTACGAACGCCCTGCCGATAAATTCGTTGCCGACTTCATCGGCGAAACAAACTTCCTGGATGGCGTGGTGAAGGGGCAGAATGGTAAGGTAGTCGAGATCGAATTGACCGGGACGGGAATGATCCGTGTGGAATCGAGTCGAACGTTCACGAGTGGTCAGCAGGTTTCGGTCGCAGTCCGACCCGAAAAACTCCGTTTGAATTCCGAGATCCACGATGGCAACTCTATCAATGGGCGAGTCGAGGATGTCATTTATATCGGTACGGATACACAATACGGTGTGCGTTTCGCGGGCGGACAAAAGGCGCGTGTTCGGGAACAGAATCTTACGCAGGCGCAGAAGATAATTGCAAAGTCGGGCGAAGAAGTGGCGGTTTCGTTTACCCGCACCTCACCCCGCATTCTTACCGGATAGAGGAAATCTCATGTTGAAATTCTTTCGGCGAAATAAAGGATGGCAATTAACCGGCTTGATCAGCCCAGGTGCCTTGTGGATCCTTGTCTTTTTCAACTTGCCTCTGTTGATCATGCTATTCATCAGTTTTGTGGAGCGTGGGCGTGCAGGCGGTATCAAGATTCCGCCGGTGTATACGATCGAGAACTACAGGCTGTTCTTCAATTCCTGTGCATCCGCCTTCGCCAGCCCGGATTGCAGTCCCTTTTTGTATTTGGGAATTTTCGGTCACTCGGTGCGTATTGGACTGGTCGTCACCATCCTGTGCATCATCGTCGGTTACCCTCTGGCATATTTCATGGCGAAGCAGAAGCAAGTCTGGCGTGATGCGTTGATGGTGCTGGTCATGCTTCCGTTCTGGACGAACTTCCTCGTTCGCACGTATGCGCTCAAGTCTGTTCTGGCGACCGAGGGATTGCTCAATTCGTTCCTGACGAATCTTCATCTGATTGCCCAGCCGCTCGACCTGCTGTTCAATGAGTTTGCCGTTGTACTCGGGTTGATATACGGTTACTTGCCCTTTGCCATCCTGCCGATGTACACATCCATTGAAAAATTCGATTACTCACTGATGGAAGCCGCGGCGGACCTTGGCGCGTCGCCGATCAAAGCCTTCCTGCGTGTGATGCTTCCAATGACCCTGCCCGGAGTCGTCGCCGCGCTTGTGCTGGTGTTTGTTCCTGTTGTCGGAGCCTTTATCACACCCGACATTATGGGCGGCGGCAAGGTGGAAATGATCGGCACATTGATCAACCGTCAGTTTGGCGTGGCGCGTAACTGGCCCTTTGGCTCGGCGATGTCGCTGATCCTGATGATGTTGGTGCTGATCGGTGTGATCTTCTACTTCCGCTCCAGCACCGAAGAGACAAGGAGGGGGCTATGAGCGCTAAATTCCCCGTTTACCCGCGCGAGCAGGTGCGGTTGACCACACGCATCGGCAACTGGCTGTTGGGAGCCAATGCCGCCATGATCTTTGGCTTCCTGTACCTGCCGGTGTTGATCCTGATCGTTTTTTCGTTCAATAACACTCGTTCGGTCGCTGTTTTTTCAGGCTTTTCCACCGAATGGTACGTGAGGTTGTCCCAGAACACCGAGTTGCTCGAAGCCGCGCGGAACAGTTTGCTGGTAGGTTTGATCGCCACCATCGTTGCCACAACGATTGGCACACTGACCGCCCTTGCGATGGACCGCTATCGTTTCAAACTTCGCACCACCTTCGACGCGAACCTGTACCTGCCCATCGTGATCCCTGAGATCGTCATGGGTATCTCGCTGTTGTTGTTCTTCAATCAGGCGTTGTTCCCATTCCTGCAAAATGTATTCGGCATCCGGGCCTCGACCGGGCTTCACACCATCACGATTTCACACATTGCATTTGACATTCCCTTTGTATATGTCATCCTCCGCGCCCGCCTTGCGGATTTCGACCGCACGCTCGAGGAAGCCGCGGCTGACCTCGGCGCGGACGAATGGCAGACGTTCAGTCGGGTGACCCTGCCATTGCTTATGCCGGGCATCATCGGCGGCGCCTTGCTGGCTTTTACTTTGTCGCTTGACGATTACCTTATCACCGTATTCACAAAAGGCGTGCAGGAACAGACCATGCCGCTGTATATTTATTCCCTCGTACGCCGCGGCGTCACACCGGAGATCAACGCGCTTTCATCTGTGTTGCTGGCTGGCTCGATCGGTCTGGTTGGGTTATCTCTCACCGCCCAAAGCGGTGGACCAGTGTACACGAAAGGCATGTCCTTTGGTGTGGCTGTTGGCCTTGGACTCTATGGGGTGTTCAGCCTGCCTGCCCAATTTGGACCCGGTGCATTTACAGTTGGCGGCTTGATCGTGCATCTGCTCTTCCTTCTGCCCATCCTCTGGGCATGGCGTTCGTTCAAGGGGTTTAATGAAGAACTTGGGCTGACGAACCGGTCTGGAAAGTTGCTTGCATGGTTTACCGTGTTGATCGCAGGTGGGGCCGCATTTGTGTCCGCGTTCTTATTAGTCTAAATGTAAAGGAGGTGATGACCTGTCACAAGACTTTTTATTGTTGATGGATGACCTGTCGAAAATGGGTTGTCCACATACCAAATAATTCCACAAGGAGAAGACGAATGAAAACAAAATTACTATATATATTGGTTCTTTTGGCGCTGGTCCTGGCAGCTTGTGCGCCCGCCGCGAGTGAAGAACCTGCCGTTCCTTCCGGCGGTGAGATATCCGAACGCTGTGGCGATACATCCAAACTCGCCGACAAGATCTATCTCTACACATGGGTCGAATATATCGATCCCGAGATCAAGGACATGTTCCTCGAAGAGTGCGGCGTGGAAGTCATCGAGACAAACTTCGACTCGAACGAAACGCTTCTTGCCACGCTCCAGGCTGGTGGCGGCGACTACGACATCATCGTCCCCTCGGACTACATGGTCCAGATCATGATCGACGAAGGTATGTTGATGGAACTGGATTGGAATGTGATCACCAACATCAAGAATATGGATCCCCTGAATGTCAATCAGTACTTCGATCCTGAACAGAAATACACCGTTCCGTGGTTCTGGGGTACATCCGGCTTCGCGGTGGATACCAATGTCGTGACCGACGTTGAAGATTCGTGGAGCATGATGTTCGACCCGAACTCCCCATACTGCGGGCAGATGAGCATGTTGGACGACCAGCGCGAGACCCTCGGCGCGGCGCTCATGTACCTAGGTTATCCCATCAACGACATCGACCCCGCCCATCTCGAAGAAGCCAAGCAACTCCTCATTGACCAGTCCAAGTGCGTCAAAGCATACGACAGCCAGTCCAATGATGACCTCATTATTGCCGGTGAAACGGTATTAGGTCACATCTGGACGGGCGATGCCATCCTCGCTGGTCTGCCCGAGACTGGCGGGCGCGAAGGCATCGTCTATGTCATCCCGCAGGAAGGATGCACCATCTGGCAGGATAATATGGCAATTCCAGTTGGCGCGCCGAACACCTACACTGCCATGATTTTCATGAACTATACCCAGATCCCTGAGATCGCCGCGCAGAACGCCGAATGGGTTGGTTATGGTTCCCCGAATGCCGCGGCAAAGGAATTCATTGACCCCGACATCCTCGCCGACGAAGGCATCTATCCGCCTCCTGACGTTGCCGAACGCCTGCAATGGATCGAAGACGTGGGCGACGCCCTCGAACTCTACGATCGTATCTGGACCGAGTTCAAAGCCGCTGTTGGAAGTTAATGGATCTTTAGGTGACAGTCATCTTTAAGATGACTGTCACCTCTTTATTTGCAATTATCCTCATTATATTCGCTTCGAGCAGGACTTTGAACCTGCTTCTGTGTCAAAATATTTTCTACGCTTTGAGTTTGTCATCCTAACTCGCATAGCGCGGGTTATAAAACTAAATGGAGAAAGGATTATGAAAGTATTAGTTGTCGGTGCTGGAGGGGTTGGAGAGGCAATTGCACAAATGGCAAAGCCAAAAGATTGGGTGGAATTGATGGTGCTGGCAGATTTCAACCTGGATCGTGTGAAGGAGGTCCAGGCAAAATTGGGAGACAATAATCGATTCCCAGCGGAGTTTATCGATGCCAGTAAGCAAGAAGAGGTTGAAGCCTTGGCGCGCAAATATGATGTCAACCTAATTATGAACGCTGTTGACCCAGTCTACAATGAAAAGATATTCGACGCTGCTTTCAATGTGGGTGTGAATTATATGGACATGGCGATGACCTTGTCCAAGCCGCATCCTGAAGACCCGTTCAACAAGTCCTATATAAAGCTGGGAGATTATCAATTTGAAAAATCAAAACAATGGGAGGAAAAAGGCATTCTTGCTCTGTGCGGTTTGGGTGTTGAGCCCGGTGTGGCGGACGTGTACGCCCGTTACGCACAGGACCATCTATTTGATGAAATCGATGAGATCGGCATTCGCGACGGCGCCAACCTTGTAATCGAAGGCTATGACTTTGCCCCCAACTTCTCGATCTGGACGACCATCGAGGAGTGCTTGAATCCGCCCGTGATCTGGGAAAAGGATAAAGGGTGGTTTACGACCGAGCCGTTCTCCGAGCCGGAAGTCTTCGAATTCCCCGACGGCATTGGAAAGATAGAAGTTGTGAACGTGGAGCACGAAGAGGTTCTGCTCATCCCGCGCTGGGTCAAGACCAAGCGTGTCACATTCAAATATGGGTTAGGCGATGAATTCATCAGTGTGCTCAAGACCCTGAAGATGCTCGGCTTGGACAACAAGGAGAAGATCGATGTGAAGGGTGTCAAGGTTGCGCCGCGTGATGTGGTTGCTGCCTGCCTGCCCAACCCGGCTTATCTGGGTGACAAAATGTCCGGCAAAACCTGTGCCGGGACCTGGGTCAAGGGCAAAAAGGACAGTAAGGAAAAGCAGGTCTACCTGTACCAGGTGGCGGATAATGCCGAGTGCATGAAGAAATGGGGTTGTCAGGCTGTGGTCGCGCAGGTGGCATTCAGTCCGTTGCTGGCGATGGATTTGGTTGAGCACGGGATCTGGAAGGGTGCCGGAGTGCGTGGACCAGAATCTTTTGACCCAGTGCCGTTCATGGAGAGAATGGCAGATTACGGATTCCCGTACGGGATAAAGGAAATGTGACCCTGCCCCTCTGCCCTGCGGGCACCTCCCCCAATATCTGTGTATGGACTGGGGTTCGTTGGATATTGGGGGAGGCTGGGTGGGGGTTTCGAAACAGAATCAGTTGTCGGTTAGGGACGAAGCGTTTTTCGTCCAAATCGGAAGTGTGTCGTTGAAATTAGTCATTTCGGATTGTATAATTCAGAAAACTCAAGGAGGTTGTCATGCCAAACGGATATAACGGTAAGATCCTGCACGTTGATTTGACGAAGGGTATATTGACGGTGGAAGAGCCAAATGAGGCATTCTACCGAAAATATTTGGGCGGAAGCGCAATGGGTACGCACTACATTTTGCGCGATATGCCGAAAGGCGCCGACCCGCTCGGACCGGAAAATGTCCTGACGCTGATGACAGGCGTGACGACCGGTGCGGCCATCTCAGGGCAGAGTCGCATCAACGCGAACGCCAAGTCTCCCATCAGCGGCGGCATCGGCGATTCGCAGGGCGGCGGATTTTTCCCTGCCGAGTTGAAGTTTGCCGGCCTGGACGGGCTTGTGATCAAGGGAAAATCGGAGAAACCTGTCTATCTCTGGATCAAGGATGGCGAATTCGAGTTACGAGATGCCGCTCACTTAATGGGCAAGAAAACGGGGGAGGTCGACGACATATTGAAGGAAGAGTTGGAAGATAACAAGATCGAAGTTCTTCAGCATGGGCCGGGCGCCGAAAACGGCATTCTCTTCTCGTCCCTTGTTTCCATGGCGAATCGCAATAACGGACGTACCGGCATGGGTCTCGTGATGGCTTCGAAAAATCTCAAGGCGGTTGTCGCGCGCGGTTCGGGTAAGCCAACAATTGCAGACAGCAAGGCGCTTGTTGCTTTGAACAGGACAGGTCCGAAGATCTTGCCGGATAACCCAGACATGCCCGGTCTTGCAGAAGAAGGGACGGCGACCGTTGTCATGTTCCAGAACACGATCGGTTCACTGCCCACACGCAAATATTCTGAGGGTCAGTTCGAGCATTGTGAAGACATCAGCGGCGCGCGCATGGTCGAAACGGTCTTGAAGGCACGCGACACCTGCTATGCCTGTGTCGTCCGCTGTAAACGTGTGGTCGAGATCACCGAAGGCGCCTATAAAGTGGATCCGAAATACGGCGGGGCGGAATACGAAACGCTCGGCACGTTCGGCTCCTATTGCGGTGTCAACGATCTTGCCGCGATCAACCTCGCCAATCAGTTATGCAACGAATACGCTGTGGATACCATCGCCGCAGGCGCAACCATTGCCTTCGCAATGGAATGCTTCGAAAACGGCGTTATCACCACGGAACAGACAGGCGGGCTCGAACTCAAGTTCGGCAACACCGAAGCGATGATGAAAGCGCTCGACATGATGCTCAATGCCGAGGGTGAATTTGGCAAAACGCTTGGCATGGGCTCAGAACGCGCGGCAAAGGTCTGGGGCAACGGCGCAGACGAATATCTCATCACTGTCAAAGGTGCGGAATCTCCCGCGCACATGCCGCAGGCAAAACGCTCACTTGGTCTTATCTATGCTGTCAACCCGTTCGGCGCCGATCACCAATCGTCCGAGCACGATCCTTACTACGAAGAGGGTGTTGCCGACCTCAACCTCAACCGTCTCAAAATGCTTGGTCTCAGCGAACCGCAACCCGGTTTGAGCCTCACAAAGGAAAAGGTCCGCTTTGCCTATCTCACCGAGCTGTTTTTCTCGATGCTCGACTCGGTCGAACTCTGTCAGTTCGTCTACGGTCCCGCGTGGACGTTGTACGGACCCGCTGAGACCGTAGAAATGATCAATGCGGTCACTGGCTGGGGTGTCACGGTGGATGAGTTACAGGAAGTCGGCGCGCGCCGATTGAATCTCTTCAGGACGTTCAATGCCCGCGAGGGTCTCGACCGCAAGGCAGACAAACTGCCAAAGAAGTTCTTCAAAGCGTTGAAGGGTGAAGGTCCAACAGCGGGCATCGCTCTGACTCATGAGGAACTTGATTCAGCCATCGACGAATATTACAAGCTGGCAGGTTGGACGGCCAACGGCGTGCCGACTCCTGAAACCCTCAAGAAGCACGATATCGAGTGGGCGGCGGAGTATTTGCCTGCGTAACCATTGTCATTGCGATTGGTGCTTTCGCGTTATGAGGCAATCCCCGCGATAAGTAGGAGCTTGTTTCGTCGGATTTAAGTCCTCCTCGCAATGACGGATGAACTGGGGATGAGAATAATAATCTCACCCCCAGTCGTCTAAATCAAGATTTAGTTATATCTGAAAGATCATATGACAACAAACACCCTCTATTCCGAAAACTTCCCGCACATGACCCCCGCTTATTCGCGCATCTTCAATTTTGTTGCAGACCGCGCGAAAGGTTCCTACATCTACACAGACGATGGTCGCAAGTTCCTTGACTTCACCTGCGGCATCGGTGTGACCAATACCGGTCATTGCCACCCGAAGGTTGTGGATGCGATCCGTGAGCAGGCGGGGAGTTTCATCCATGCCCAGGCAAATATCGTCATCCACAAGCCGATGTTGCAACTCGTCGAAGAATTACGGAAGATCACGCCGCCTTCGATCGACTCGTATTACTTTGCGAATTCAGGTGCGGAAGCGTTGGAGAACGCGGTCAAGATCGCGCGCGTGGCAACGGGTAGGCAGAATGTGATCGTATTCAGCGGCTCTTTCCACGGACGTTCCTCCGGTACGATGGCATTGACCACATCCAAGACCGTGTATCGGACAGGGTTTGGTCCCCTGCCTTCCGGCGTGTTTGTCTCACCGTTTCCGTATGCCTTCCGCTTGAAGATGACAGAAGCCGAGGCGTCCGCATACGCGCTCGAACAACTCGAGTATTTGCTTGCATCGCAAACTGCTCCAAAGGAGACAGCAGCCATTTTGATCGAATCAGTTCTGGGTGAGGGAGGATACGTAGTCCCGCCGAAATCGTTCATGAAGGGATTGCGTGAGATTTGCGATCGTCACAAGATCCTGTTGATCTTCGATGAGGTCCAATCGGGTTTTGGGCGAACGGGCAAATGGTTTGGGTTCGAACACTTTGAAGTTGTGCCGGATATCATCACTGCCGCAAAAGGGATCGCATCTGGCATGCCGCTTTCCGGTGTTTTCGCCAGCACCGACATCATGTTGAAACTTGATGTCGGCTCGATCGGCGGGACGTATGGCGGCAACGCAATTGCCTGTGCCGCGGCTGTGGGAACCATCCGCGCGATCCGTGATGAGAACATGCTCGAGAATGCGGCAGAGCGCGGCATCCAGCTGATGACGGGTTTGCATAAGTTCCAGGAGGAATATCCGCAGATCGGCGATGTGCGCGGCAAGGGCTTGATGGTCGGGACCGAGTTCGTAGTGGATGGACGCGCCGACAAAGCCAAGCAACTGGTCAAGGATGTGATCCATTCGGCGGAGGAGAAAGGTTTATTGCTTCTCTCCTGCGGCACGTACGACAATACACTCCGCTGGATACCACCGATCAACGTTACTTCCGAGCAGATCAATGATGGTTTGAACATCTTTGGCGAGGCGTTGAAAGAGACAATTAAATAATGACTGAATACAAATCACAGGTTTGGCGCGTGGACACGCGCGAGCAGACCTTGAAACTTGAAGAAGTTCCCGAGTCGTGGAAACGCCTCGGCGGGCGCGGACTTTTGGCGCGCATCCTGCTCGATGAAGTGGACGCAAAGTGCGATCCGCTTGGTGCAGGGAACAAGTTGATCTTTGCACCGGGCTTGCTGGTGGGGCACATGCTTTCCTCAACCGATAGAATTTCGGTGGGGGGCAAGTCCCCGCTGACGGGCGGCGTCAAGGAAGCCAACGCGGGCGGGCGCACTGGTCTGCACATGGCGATGATGGGAATCCACTCGCTTGTTATCGAAAACCAGCCAAAAGAGGATGGCTTTTGGGTTTTGCATCTTTCACTCGATGGCGGCCCTGCCAAATGGGAAAGGGCTGGCGATCTCGCTGGTTTGGGTGTGTATGCCACTGCGCCGAAGTTGATCGAAAAATATGGCGATAAGGTTGCCATCGCATTGATCGGTCCCGGTGGCGAGATGCGGATGAAGTCTGCGGGCATTCAGAATATCGACAAGGACGGCATCCCGTCGCGTATTGCGGCTCGCGGCGGACTCGGCGCGATCATGGGTTCGAAGGGATTAAAAGCCATCGTGTTCGACAATGCTGGTGGGAGGAAGCCGCCCATCGTGAATCCGGAAGCGTTCAAAACCGCACAGAAGGATTACACCAAGGCGGTCATGGAGCATCCGCAGTCCATCACGTATCGAGATTATGGCACCGCCGCCATGACGCAATTGACGCAACGCTTTGCCGCGATCCCTGTGCGCAATTTCTCGCAGGGAACGTTCAATGAAGTGGAGAGTATTGGTGGGGAGGCGTTACGCGAATTCACTTTGACGCGCGGTAAGCCGTCTGATCCGTCTCATGCCTGCATGGCGGGATGCACGATCAAATGTTCGAACGTCTTTGGCGGGGAGGATGGCAGGATCATCGTTTCGCCATTGGAATATGAGACCATCGGACTGATGGGCTCCAACCTTGATATCGCTTCGCTCGATTCGATCGGACGTTTGAACTGGCACGTCAACGATCTGGGATTGGATTCCATCGAAATCGGCGCGGCGCTCGGCGTTGCGGCTGATGCAGGATTGATGAAGTGGGGGAGTGAAGAGGATGCATTGAAGTTGATCGAAGAGATACGGAATGGCACTGAATTGGGACGCGTGCTCGGCGATGGAGCAGTCACAGTTGGGAAGAAATACAACATCGAACGCGTGCCTGCCGTGAAGGGACAAGCCATGTCTGCATACGAACCGCGATCGATCAAGGGGACGGGTGTGACTTATGCGACTACGCCACAAGGCGCAGATCATACCTGCGGCTTGACCATCCGCGCGCAGATCGACCATCTCGACCCGAACGCCCAAAAAGACGCGTCGCTGAATGCGCAATTGAATATGGCGGGGTACGATACGTTGGGCGCATGTATCTTTGCAGGTTTCGGTTATGCCGCCACGCCCGATGGGGTTGTGAAGCGGTTGCTTTCCGCGCGCTAC
>DATDAG010000317.1:0-14465 GCA_036525495.1 Anaerolineales bacterium | reverse complement strand
GTGGATTTCCGCATTAAGCATGCAACTCACTATATGGATATATTACAGGAATCAGATAAATTATATAGGGCAGGTAATAAAGGTCTACATTTGAGTTTAGAGCATTTTGACCTAGAGTGGAAGAATATTAGTTCTGCACATTCATGGATATCAAATAATGTTTTTGCTTCGACTGAAGTCACTGAATTGGTAATGCGGTACCCTGCAGCTGCAGGATATTTCTTTCGCCTAAGGCTTAGTGCAAAACAAAGATTGAAATGGCTTAATCTTGCCATTGTCGCATTGGAGGTCTTGGAAAATAGGAAGTATGAGTGCCTTAATCTTAGTATGTTAGCAATAGCATATTTGGATTTGGGGGATATACACAAAGCTATTGAGCATTCTAAAATTGCCATTGACATCGCCAGAAAACTTGGCGACAAAACATTTGAGGTGGAACCATTGAGTACCATTGGATCAGCCTATTTGCTATTAGAAGATACTCAAGGGGCTATCGAATTGTTTGAACAAATACGGGATATTACGATTAAGTTTGGTCTTCGTCATGAAGAAGGGATAGCAATTGGCAACTTAGGACTGGCATACAAATATTTAGGCGAATTTGGAATGGCACTCGTCCATTACTCACGTGCAATTAAGATTGCACGTGAGTTTGGCGACAAAATAAACGAGAGTATCTATCTAGGAAATCTGGGAGTTGTTTACAAAAATATGGATGATGTCAATAAAGCCATAGAGCTCTATGAACAACAGTTGGTTATTGTACGTGAGATTGGCGATCGAATAGGCGAAGGGAACGCCCTCGGCAACTTGGGGAAGGCTTTACATGGTATGGGTGAGCAAGAAAAAGGAATTCGTTTGATGAAACAAGCACTTGAGATTTTTGAAGCAATTGAATCACCCAATGCTCAAATGGTACGGAACAAGTTAAAAGAATGGGGTGTGGAGGAGTAGGGCAGGGGAGATCGAAATAATGAATACAGAAGAATGAATTCTGAATAGACAGGATCAACTATCGCCTACGTCTGAGGTGTTGGTTTTGTTCTTGGTCTGCAATCATTGTCTCATCCGTTCGCACTAGATGGGGGGAGGCTTGACACGATAGGCAAGTCCCTTTACAATATTATTGATTTCGATAAGTATTATTATAATAAACATAAAGAAGAGTGAATAAGGCGCATAGCAATGACCACTCAGACCATTTCCGAGGCAATTTCAGCTTATCTTGCGGGTGTAGCCACGGCTCGCAAGGAACACACCGCACGTACCTACACAAACGCGCTCAACGTTTTCTCTGCCGTGTTGAAGGAACGCTGGCTCGATCCTGAATCGACCCCCACCGAAAAACTGACAGAGGACGCCATGGCATGGCTTGCCGCGCATCTCAAAGCCTACGCGTCCGCCACGGAGCGTCTCTACATCACTGCTGTGGCGGGCTTCTACGAATATCTCGCTGCCGAGCGCCTGGCGGATGTCAACCTGCCGCGCCTGCGTTTGCTTATACGACAGCGTACGCGCCGCCCCGGTATCAGGCTCCCCCAGTTCCCTGCGGACGATATCGAGCGCCTGCTTGCGCATATCAGTGATCCCACCACCATACCTGTCTATACAGGTGACGATTCCGAGAATCTACGGTTACGCGAAATGAGAGATCGTGCCTTCATCCTCACTTTGGCAGATACGGGACTTCGCGTCCACGAGGCATGTGCCCTGCGGCGCGGCGATATCGACTGGAACGAAGGGCGCGCTGTGATCATCGGAAAGGGCGATAAGCAAGCCGTAATCCGCTTTTCGACCCGCTCGATGTCTGCTCTCAAGGAATATCTTTCGCTTCGTTCTTCGTTGGACGGCGGGTCCGGTCGTCCCCTGACATCCCTTCCACTTTTTGCCCGTCACGACAAAGGCGCCGGAAAAAAGGTAAAACCGATCACCACCACAACGGGACGCAACATCGTCACAGACCGCGTGTGCGAGATCCTCGGCGAAGACTCGGTCGGCAAGATCACCCCTCATTCATTCAGGCACTACTTTGTCACCACCATCCTGCGCGGCTCAGGCAACCTCAAACTCGCCCAGGAGCTGGCACGTCACAGCAATATCCAGGTCACGCAACGCTACGCCCATCTCAGCGACGACGAACTCGATAAAGGCTATTACGAGATATTCGAAAAGAAAAGTTGACCTCTCCCCTCCCCTGCCCTGCTCCAATACCTTCGGCAATGTTATTTCTTACTCGCGACAACCCCAATCCATTCGCTTGTTGAGGTGTACGGTTCGCCTGTCAGGTCGCCCCACAGGCTCTCGATGTGGAAACCTCCCTGCTCCAACTCATCCGTGATCGTATCAGGGGTGTAATCCTGGAACCAGTTTCGATAGAAAGACACTTTCGCGTCCGCTTCGATGATTGTGTATTGATCGAGCCAGATGAATTGTTCGGGGTAATCGAATCCATCCTCCAGCACAAGGTGCGGACCCGGTTTCCAGAATCCGCTTTCTAAAGCGTACCAGTTGTTCTTGTTGCCATATCGTTTTCGGTGCTCGCGCGTGGATACGTCCAACACAAATTTTCCTGTCGGCTTGAGCGCGCGATGTACATTTTTCATGAGCGTGGAGCGCTGTTCGGGATTGAGCGGGCAATAATCACCCTAGATCAATACAATAGCATCGTATTGGTTTTCGTCCTCCAGCTCGAGATAGTTTTGGTAACGATACGAGATGTCTAGGTTATTCTCACTCGAATATAGCCTGGCGTAGTCTATGGAATTGTGCGAATAATCCACGCCAGTGACCTACAACCCGGCGCGGGCAAAGCGGGATGCATATAAACCGGGACCACACCCTAGGTCCAAAATGGAAGCGCCGGCTTTAAGTCCCAATGTTCCCATTAGCCATCTCACAGATCGGTCGATTATTTCAGGCTTGCGGCTGGCGGCATCAATGTTCGGGTCGAGATGCGCCTTCAGCATTTGCATGGATATATAAGGGTCGTTCCAGAACAAGGCTTCGCCAGGCGTGAAAGGAGCAGGCTTCTGCTGAAGTTCGATCAATTGCTTAATAATGTCGTTCATGCTGATATTTTACCGTTGATCTCTATCCGCACAATCAAGCACTGTCCCCACATCACTTCTCCACCACAAAATTGAAATACCCGATAAAGTGACCGCCTCGTTCCTCCAGAGTGATTGTCAAACCGCCCACAGGTTGGTCGGGGAAATATAACTGGCTTGTCACATCCTCCCCTCCCTGCGGCTTCACCTTCACGTGGATGTGTTCGATCGGTCGGCTCAAGTATAAACCCGGCAAAATCGTCTCAAGATAATACCTTCCCTGCAAGTCTGTGAACTGATGCCCGCGCAGGCGGTAACCAACATTGTCATACTCTCCGTTCGCGTCGGTCTGCCAGAAATCGAGCCACGCGTTCGCCAAGGGGTTGCAATTCTGGTCCAGCACATAACCGACCAGGATCAGGCGTGTTCCCTGCATTTCATCCTCCAGCAGGGAGTTCCGCTCGGGTGTGTTCGGTGTGTAATACGGACCTTCCATTTGAGGCTGCGTCAATCCGTTGCAGACCGGGGCGGGTAAAGTGATATTCATCCGGCTGAAAAAGTCTTCAGGGACGGGAATGGTCGAAACAGCGACGACTTCGGTCGGCTGGAGAATACCAGAAGTTGGATCATGCATCGTTGTGGGAACAGGCTGGGGCGGGGTCTGAATCGGGATATCCGCCTGCGTTGGCGTACCTGCACAGGCAGAGGTCATCACTAGAACGAGCAGAAGTGCGATAAATCTATTCATCCGAATTTCCTTTTGAATTTCAGATGAATGTTGACAGACGTCTCTTACTCCCGCTTATAATCTCCCCCTGCTGGAGGAAACGTGACAGCCATCCAAGATATCATTCGATATTACCGGGACCCCGAATACTTTTCCGAACTGCGCCGCATTGCCGTGCCGATCATCATTCAACAATTCATGTTCTCGGCGTTGAACATGCTGGGCGTTATTCTCGTGGGGCAAAAGGGAGACGAAGCGGTGGCGGCTGTAGGGCTGGCAGGACAGGTCGCCTTCATTTTGCAACTCGTCCACTTTGGGATCATCAGCGGCGCGGCCATGTTCACCGCTCAGTTCTGGGGCAAAAAGGACATCCTCAACCTGCGGCGCGTGCTGGGCTTGTGCTTGCTATTGGCGATTGGCGCAAGCCTTGTGTTCTTTGCACTTTCGCAACTCCTGCCAGCGCAGATACTGGGGATCTATTCGAAAGACTCAGCAGTGATCGAATTGGGCGTTGATTACATCCGCATCTTCTCATGGACCTTCCTTTTTATCGCCGTCTCGTTTTCGTACGCGCTGGTCATGCGCTCCACAGGCGATGTGAAAACCCCGACAACGATCACTGTCATCGCGCTCGTCATCAGCACCTCCCTTTCGTATGCGTTGATCTTTGGCAGGTTCGGGTTCCCTGAAGTCGGCGTGATCGGCGCGGCGGTGGCGGCTGTTGTTGCACGCCTGGTGGAGTGCATCGCACTGCTGTATGTAGTCTATGCCAGGAAGTCGCCTGTGGCCGCGTCGTTCCGTGAACTCATGGATTTCGACGCGAAGTTTGTCCGCCGTGTCATCAAACCGATCCTGCCCGTCATTTTGAACGAGTTGCTTTGGGCGCTTGGCATCACCACTTACAACATCATTTATGGGCGCATGGGCACATCGTCCTTCGCCGCCATCAGTATCGTCAACACGATCGAACAGATGGCGTTCGTCCTATTTATGGGGATGGCAAACGGGACTTCGGTGCTGGTTGGCAATCGCATTGGCGAAGGTAAACAGGAAGATGCCTATCATTACGCGGGCAGGTCGCTGGGCCTGGGCATACTGGGTGGCATCCTGATGGGCTTGTTATTGCAAGTCTTAAAAGTGCCCGTGCTCTCACTCTTCAACGTCTCTCCCGAAGTGATCGCGAACGCGGGGAACATCATCAACGTTGTGACGGTCTTCATCTGGATGCGCATCAACAACATGACCATCGTGGTCGGCATCCTGCGTGCGGGCGGCGATACCCGTTACTCGCTTTTCCTCGATGGATTGATCATCTGGATCGTGGGTGTGCCAATGGCGTATCTTGGCGCAAACATTTTACACCTTCCCGTCTATTTCGTTTATTTGTTCGCCATGTCTGAAGAAACCACCAAATGGATATTGGGGATCCGCCGTTATTTTTCCCGCAAATGGATCAACGACCTTGCCATGCAGGCGGATGCAGTTTAGATCCGTTCCGCTTTTCGGATGACATACGCTTCATACGCCGCCGACAACTGCCGCGTGACATCCCCCACCCTCCCCTGCCCCACCGCTGCGTTGTCGATCTGAACGACCGGCACAATTCCCCTTGAGCTGGATGTAATGAATGCTTCGCTCACTGCTGAGAGTTGATCCAGTTTCAGAGGCTTATACCTCACTTCAACGCCCCTCCCCCGCGCCACGCGGATCACTGTCCTGCGCGTAACGCCTAGCAACACGTCACGGTGGGCGGTCCCGAGGTGGAGTGGGATATTATCCCGCGTTACGATATAAAAGAAATTGCTCGTCATCCCCTCCAGGATCCTCCCGTTTTTTACGAGCAGCGCTTCGAAGATGCCCTCTCGGGCAATGTGTTTCCGCTTTTCATCGCTCTTGCTGATGAAGGCTGTTGACTTTGTCCTCGGATCGTTACGCTGGATGGATGTCGTCTCGACGCGCACGCCTTTCTCGTATATTGCACTCGGTAGTTTCTTGAGCGGCTCGATGGAAATGTATATATGTCCTTTGTAGGTCTGCATCACCCGCACGCGCGCTTCGTTGGGACGGAAAGGTTCGAGCAACTGGATCAAGTGTCGGCGCAGTAATGAGACGTTCAAGTCAGGCAGGCGTCGCAAATGGGCAGTAAGACCGATCACACGCGAGCACGAGTCATACGTGCGGAATGTCGAATAATATCCATCAGGCAGCTGCCTGGTGATCACATCCAGCGATGAGTGATCGTCAAATCTGAGTTCTTTGGTTTTATTCTGTAAGATTTTCCAGGTCTGAATCATGTATTTGATTATACGCGAGCAATCAGGTAAAAAAGCCTTGACATATGTTGGATGTGAGGGGTAAACTCGGACTGTTGTGCGAAAAAACCTTCGCACAACAAATATCACTGAAAGGAGCGCATTGCATGAGCACATTCGTCAACACAACTACCTATTTCATCCCAGATGTTGCTGGGGTTTTACCTTGTCGTAGTGCGCCTATTGACCGTTAGGTCATCCTTCCCCTGTCGTTCCAGGCTGTGGCGCACCCGCCACAGCCATTTTAGTTAAGTCCCTTCTCCCACAAGGAGAAGGGGAAAAGAGAATGCATCATGACCACGATACAACCAGATTACGAGCCCGCAATCACCTTTGATTTTCGCCACGCCCTCGAAAAGAACCGCTTGAAGGGTCTATGGAAGATGATGGTGGATTACCGTTTGCCGTACGTTGGCGCAACCGCCGCGCTGGCTGTCTCTGCATTGGCGAAGACATTCACGTACATCCTCCTGCGCTATTTTGCCGACGACGTGCTGACACAAGGCGAATACATCGGAGACAGCCTCACCCAGACCTTCATCTGGATCGGACTTGGATTCCTCGGACTGGCAGTCTTCGAAGGCGGGTTCTCGTTCCTCTCGGGACGTTTAGCCGCCTACACCGCCGAGGGCATTACGCGCCGACTGAGAGACTTCCTCTTCGACCACATCCAGCGCTTGAGCTTCTCGTACCACGCCACCACTCCGACAGGCGACCTGATCGAACGCGTCACCTCGGACGTGGATGCCCTGCGCCGCTTCTTCAGCGAACAAGGCATCGGCATGGGACGCATCATCCTGTTGTTCGTGATCAACTTCGTGGCGATCCTGAACCTGAACGTAAAACTTGGGTTGGTATCGGTGGTTGTGATCCCGTTCATGCTGTGGGTCTCACTGTGGTTCTTCAAGAAAGTGACCAAAGCCTACGAGGAATATCAGGCGCAGGAGGCGATCCTCTCCACCACCCTGCAGGAAAACCTGACCGGGGTGCGGGTGGTCAAAGCCTTTGCGCAGCAGGACCACGAAAAGAAGAAGTTCGAGAAGGACAACTGGGGCAAATATTTGAAGGGCAAGATACTGTTGTTCATGCACTCCATGTTCTGGCCCCTCTCGGATATTGTGCTTGGCTTCCAGATGCTGTTCGGGTTTGTGTACGCCGCAAATATGGCAATTAACGGCGAACTTACCATAGGCATGTACATCGCCTACGTTGGCCTGGTCGTGTGGCTGATCTGGCCCATCCGCAACCTGGGCCGCATCATTGTCTCGGCGTCAACGGGCATGGTGTCTTATGGCCGCCTGATGGAGGTTGTCCGGCAGGCGCGGGAACCGCTCCACGATGGAACGTACCAGCCCGGGGACCAGGTGAGAGGCGATATCAAGTTCGAGGATGTCTCTTTCATGTACTCGGACGGGGAAAAGGACGCGTTGAAGAACATCTCGTTCCACATCCAGCCGGGGCAGGCGGTGGCGTTGCTTGGGTCTACTGGCTCGGGCAAAACGTCGCTCGTCAACCTCCTGCCGAGGTTCCATGAATACACTGGCGGGCGCATCCTGTTGGATGACGTCGAATTGAACGAATATTCGCGTGCCTTTCTGCGCAGGCAGATCGGCATCGTGGAGCAGGAACCGTTCCTGTTCAGCCGTTCGATCCGTGAGAACATTTCCTATGGCGTTGGAAGGGAAGTGTCGCAAGAGGAAATGGAGCGTGCCGCAAAAGCCGCCGCCGTCCACGATGTGATCCTGACCTTCCCGGACGGGTACAACACACTGGTCGGCGAGAAGGGCGTGACGCTCTCCGGCGGGCAGAAGCAGCGCGTGACGATCGCGCGAACCCTGCTCAAGAACCCGCGCATCCTGATCCTGGACGACTCAACCTCCAGCGTGGATATGGAGACCGAAGCCGAGATCCGTGACGCGCTGAACGAATTGATGGAGAACCGCACGACCTTCATCATTGCGCACCGCATCCAGTCTGTGATGGTCGCCGACCTGATCCTTGTACTGGATAAAGGAAAGATCATCCAGATGGGAACGCACGAGGAACTCGTCACCCAGATGGACGGCATGTACCGCCGCATATACGACATCCAGACGCGGATCGATGAAGAGCTGGAGAACGAGATTGCAGGAACAAATTGAACACCGCTGGTTGAGTAGTTCTGAGCGAAGCGAAGAACGTATCGAAACCAGCCAATAAGCGATAAAAGTGAAATACCATGGTGTGGTTTCGATATGGCGGACAAACGCCGCCTACTCAACCACCACATGTTACGGAGAATGAACAATGTCAGACGAACTCATCGAACTCGAAGAAGAAGAACATACATCAGAATTGACCGGACCTGTTTTCAGGCGCATTCTGACACTGCTCAGACCGCACTGGAAATGGGTGGTGGGCTTCCTCATCACCATCGCGTTGACATCCTCACTGGACGCCTATTTCACGTTCCTCAATAAGGAGATCGTGGATACGGGCATCACCCTTGGGAACAAGGACAGGGTGTTGAACCTTGCGATGATTTATGGCGGCTTCATCCTGCTCCAGTCCGGCGCGGTGTTCACGTTCATCTACCTGGCAGGTGTGCTGGGTGAGCGGGTGCAATACGACCTGCGCAAGATGCTGTTCAACCACCTGCAAGACCTGTCGCTTTCCTATTACGCGCAGAACTCGGTGGGACGGCTGATCGCACGCGTCACTTCGGATACGGGCCGCGTCGCCGACCTGCTCACATGGGGCATCGTGGATACGACCTGGGCGATCATGAACATCATCACCTCGGTCACGTTCATGGCGATCATTAACTGGCGGCTGGCGTTGATCGTGTTCACCGTCATCCCGGTCATGATCTATATCGCGGTGCAGTTCCGCAAGAAGATCCTGGTCGAGTACCGCGTCTCACGCCGCACGAACTCCAAGATCACGGGCGCGTACAACGAGAACTTCCAGGGCGTGCGCGTGGTCAAGGCGCTGCTGCGTGAAGACGAGAACACCAAGGAGTTCCAGAACCTGACGACGAAGATGTACAAGGCATCGTATCGAGCCGCGTGGCTTTCGGCGCTCTTCCTCCCCACCGTGCAGATCATCGCGGCAGTGGCGTTGGGTTTTATCGTCGGCTACGGCGGCACGCAAATTTCCGTTGGGCTGATGACCATCGGCGGCATCCAGGCTTTCGTGTCGTACCTGACCTTTATGATGTGGCCCGTGCAAGACCTGGCGCGCGTGTATGCCGAGATGCAGCACTCCATCGCGTCGGCAGAGAGAATTTTCAAGCTGGCAGACACCCCGCCCGAGGTCCACGATAGAGACGACGCTGTAGAGGCGAAAACGCTATTGGGCGAGATCGAATTCGACCATGTGGACTTCTTCTATGAAGAACGCAAGCCCGTCCTGACGGACTTCTCGCTCAAGGTCAAACCGGGCGAGATGATCGCCCTGGTGGGCCCGACCGGCGGAGGCAAATCCACGATCGTGAACCTGCTGTGCCGCTTCTACGAGCCGCGCAAAGGGACAATCCACATTAACGGGCACGATTATATGGACTACAAACTCGCTTCGATCCACAGCCGCATAGGGATCGTGCTGCAGACGCCTCATCTCTTCTCGGGCAGTGTCTGCGACAACATCCGCTACGGGCGGCTGGACGCCAGCGACGACGAAGTGGTCGAAGCCGCCAAGATCGCGGGCGCGCACGACTTCATTGTGACCCTGGAAAAGGGATACGACCACAACGTGGGCGAAAGCGGCAACCTGCTGTCTGTCGGGCAGAAGCAGTTGATCAGCCTGGCGCGCGCCGTGCTTTCCCGCCCCGAACTGTTCATCATGGACGAAGCCACCTCATCGGTGGATACGCTGACCGAAGCCCTCATCCAAAGGGGCATGGAAGCCCTGATGAAGGGACGCACCTCGTTCGTGATCGCGCACCGCCTGTCGACCATCCGCCGCGCCAACCGCATCATCGTGATCGAAGACGGCAGGATCGCGGAACAGGGCTCACACGCCGAACTGCTGAAGCAACGCGGGCATTACTACCGCCTGTACACCCAACAGTTCAGGCACGAATTGGAAACGCAGTATGGGTTCGCCGAGGCGATGGGCATGGAGGAAAAAGCGCCCGAGCCGCTGGCGGCGGACTAGAGAATGAAAAATAGTATCTGTTATTGATGTGCAGAAGGAATGAATGATATTCCTTCTGCATGGAAGGTGAATATCATGAAAAAGAACGGATTGTTGATCTGTTACGACAAGGACCTGCGGCTTCATGTGAATTACCCGGAAGCACGCAAGGAAATATCGAACGATGTGGTGCGCTTTATTCGACCGGCGCCCGGCATGAACTTCGTCTCGTTCACGTTTGCAGACGGACCCGAACTGGGCGGTGTGATCGGCAGGGAGGTGAATTACCTGGCGCCGATGGACCAGCCCTTCACGTGGAAGGTCTACGACCACGACCCCCTGCCGGGCATGGGCGATGCATTGCTCGCAAACGGCTTTTTAGGCGACGATGACCCGTCGGCGGTGATGGTATTTGATCTGAACCAGGAACCAGCGACAGGCATTGAAGCGGCGAACGCCAAGATACGGCGTATCACCGACCGGGACGGTCTCCGCGACATCGTCCATGTGCTGGACGGCGTCTATGGCGGGAACAATAATTGGGTGTACGAGCGCATGCGCATGCATTTACAGTCCCCCGGCTATTTGAGCATCTACGTCGCTTACGTGGACGGGAAGCCTGCTTCGATCGGCTGGACAGTTTTCCCCGGCAGGCATTTTGCCACGCTGTATGGCGGCACGACCCTGCCTGAATATCGCCAGCGCGGCTTATATACAAGCCTGCTGCACCTGCGGCTCAGGGAGATCCGAGAGCGCGGGTACCCGTTCGCCGTGGTCGAGACGGGCCCCATGAGCAAACCCATCGTGGAGAAACACGGCTTTCGACACCTGACCACCGTGCATGAATACAAGTGGCAGGGCGGCTAACAAACAGAAAGGGACTGGCGCAATTGTGTCAGTCCCTTTCTCTACTTATTATAAGGTTTGGTATCGAAGTATTCCGCGGTATATTTGCCGACCAGCCAGAGAAAAAAGGCAGCGATGGCAGCCAATATCCATTTGAACAGTGTGATCATGCAAGACTCCTAAAGGCATATATGCCAAAGAATGTAATTACATGACGGGGAATTCGAAAAATGTAACGCGCTGGAACCTTTCAAAACAATTAACCTGCATGTGGGGAGCAACCAATATCCAAACACCATGTCATTCTGAAGGGCGACATACTCCTATCAGGGCTTTCTTTGAAAAATTCATCGTAACTTTCCCCTGCGGCTGGCGTTGTCATAAATGGATCAAGGAGAATTGCCATGACATACAAAAACATCACCACTGTTGCGGCCGTACTTTCTTTCTTCTTTGCGCTGGGTTTCCTCTTCATGCCTGCGCAACTGACAGGATACTACAATGTGACTCTCAACGAAGGCGGTGAATTCATCGGACAATTATTCGGCGCGGCGCTGCTCGGCTTCGGCGTGCTCAACTGGTTCGGCAGGCACTTTAGCGACGAGCAGGCACAGCAGGGATTGGCAAATGCCAACCTGGTCGGCGATGCAGTCGGCTTTATCTTTGCCCTGATGGCACAATTGGGCGGGGTCGACGGAGTCAACGCACTGGGCTGGTCCACCGTTGCGATCTATCTTTTGCTGGCGCTCGGTTTCGCGTACCTGCGCTTTTTCGCCAAATAGGAACCAGCTTGCTTTTTGCAGATTAACAATTAAATCCAGCAATCCTACGCTGCTGCGACTTCGCTCACTGCAAAAAGTATTAGATACCTTGCAAAAGTCGAATCTCTAACCACGGAGACACTGAGTCACGGAGTTTTTCTATTCCAACTTCTCTGTGTTTCCGTGTCTCAGTGGTTCAAAGCGGCGGGCATACCCTGCCCGCCTGAGTTGATTTAACTCGAGGGTGGTCGTGCAGGGTTGTGATGTTGGGGAGCTCCGACCGACTTACAGATCTCGAGCAAGGGTGGGATTGCATACATATAAAAAATTACACACTCGTTACACATGCGTCGGATGAGCGCTGTGCATGGTAATATGGAACTGGATGCTGGAACCGTGACGGCTTCAGCAAAGGAACCGGTATGACATCCGTCCCGAAAAAGATCGTGATTGTGGAAGACCAGCCAGACGTTGCCGACCTGCTTGAGGATATATTGAGCATCGACGGGTATCAGGTGATCAAAATTCACAGCAGCGGCGGCGCCCTGTCTGTGATCCGGGTTGAAAACCCCGATGTGGTGCTGCTCGATATCATGATGCCTGATGTTTCAGGGTTGGAAGTGCTACGCTTCATGCGCCGTGAACCGGGCTTTCAGCAGATCCCGGTGGTGATCGTTTCTGCTAGGACACTGCCTGCCGATATCCGCACGGGATTGGAAGCCGGCGCGACAGCCTACCTGACAAAGCCCGTGGACGTGGACGATCTGCGCAACACAGTGGCAGAGGTGCTGCGCCAGGCAAAGAGACCAAACGCCGCCCTGAGGACGGATAACGAATAAAGGCAGAAGTAAAATAAACAACGCCCCGCGTGGACAATAAAGCACGCGGGGCGTTTGATTTCGTGAAACGAATCTAGTTCTCTGAGAACACGACCTGGTCTTCGGGGTATTCTGCGTTCCACATGCCCACCAGTTCATCGCTGGTCTTGCCGATGTTGGCGCGGTTGACGATCGTACCGCTGAACGTGCCGGGCACATTCATACCGTAGTTCAACGCGGTGTCGGCACGGAAGGAAATGGCGAATTTGCCTTCGAGATCGATGGTCGGTGTGAAGATGCCGAGTCCGTCCACTTTGATGGCGCGGCCTGCGCGGCAGAATTCGATGATCTGATCGCGGACTTCCTTGACGACCAGGTCGACCGAGCCTTCGACCAAGCTGGTGGCGCGGGAGACAGCCCGAATGAATTCGGGTTTTTGAACGGTATTCCCCTGCTCGATGCGGGGACGGAAGGCATTGACTGCCTTGATTCTTGGAGCCATAAGTGGCTACCTCCTGAAAAATAATTTTCGTCTTACCGATTGGAGGGGTCTTCGTGTTGCAGTGGTCGTTACCCCCATGGGTTTGACTGTGTAGCCATTATAGAAAAATTTTTCATTTTGTGTTTTGGGTAGCACTCCACTAAAGCGTGGTGGTGCGTAAGTCTTGCGGAAAAATGGGTTCACTGGCAAACTCGTGCGACTACCAAATCGAGCGAGAGGCCAATGAACCCACAAGCACTATTTTGCCCGAACATGAATTGTCCTGCAAGAGGTCAAACCGGAAAAGGCAATATCCAAGTTCACAGTCAGAAAGACCAACGGGGTCTGTGCCAAGTGTGCGGACAGACGTTCACAACCACCAAAGGCACGATCTTCTATCGGTTGCGCCATGCGTCAGAATTGGTGATCCAAGTGTTGGTTCTTCTGGCGAATGGTTGTCCAATTCAAGCGATCGTAAAAGCCTTTGGATTGGATGAACGTACCGTACGAGACTGGCACACCCGAGCAGGCACACATTGTCAGCAGGTGCATGAGCATCTGGTGGAAAGCACGGTGCATGATTTGAAACAAGTGCAAGCGGACGAAATCAAGGTCAAGACGCAGAAAGGCACATTCTGGATGGCTCTGGCAATTTGGGTTCAGCCTCGTCTGTGGATCGGCGGGGTGGTCAGTCCCAAACGCGACCTGAATTTGATTCAGGCATTGGCAGACAAGGTAAAGCAGATGGCTTTGTGTCGTCCGCTATTGTTGGCGGTGGATGGGTTAGCCAGCTATGTTAGTGCCTTTCGGAGCAAACTACCTCGCCCCGATGGAGAAACAGGACGGTGCAAGATGGTCGCTTGGCAAGATATCGCCATTGTGCAAGTCGTCAAACAGCGTGTGGAAGGCGTCCTCCATGTCGAACGGCGTATTGTGCAAGGTGCGAAAGACTGGGTGACACGCCTAATCCAAATGACACAAGGGAAGGGCGTGATCAATACCGCTTTCATCGAACGCCTCAACGCCACCTTTCGCCAACGCATCAGTGCACTGACACGCCGCACGCGCAATTTGGCGCAACAGGCAGAGACCTTGGTCGCAGGCATGTATCTGGTCGGTTGCTTCTACAACTTCTCCCGAAGGACATCGGGACGATGTGTGATTTTCATTAAAGCCTGCGCTTGAAATTATCTGTTGGTTCATTCGGCCATCGTTGGGTGCAGCGCACTCCAGCCATTGCCGCAGGACTGACCGATCACCAGTGGACGCCCGCAGAATTGTTCTTCTTCAAAGTTCCCCTGCCGCGTTGGGAATTGCCCACACAGCGCGGCAGACCCTCTATTGCCATGCTCCAAGT
>DATDAG010000316.1:0-4628 GCA_036525495.1 Anaerolineales bacterium | reverse complement strand
GGTCGATGTCGAGAAAAGAAGCGGGGTGTCGCTCCGTATGAACGACGAAGAGTAGCAGTATGGCGCGAGGCGGTCGCAAGTTCCCGCTCGTTGTCTATCAGCACCTGCTCAACCGCTGGTGGACGCCAATGTTCGCGATCGGGTTCGTGATGTTCGCTCTGGCGTATGGGGAATATACGCATCCCGTATATCGGTTCATTCCCTGGCGCTGGCAGTTGTTTGCCGGGATCGGCGTGCTGGCGATCTTGACCGGAATTTTCTTCCTCGTCATCCGGCAGATCGCGTATATTCAGCCGTTTCCTGGTTATGTAAAGCTCGTCACACCGTTCATGCGGATCAACATCTCGTATAAAAGACTCCACAAAACGACGACAACTGAAATGCGGCAATTATTCCCGCCCAAAAGCATGTCCGGCTGGATGCGGGAAATTATTGCGCCGCTTGCCAGCCAGACCGCCATTATCTTTGAGTTGAAAGCGTATCCCATTTCTCCGGTAATACTACGCCTGTTCCTTTCGAGGTTTTTCTTCAAGGATAAGACCCCTCATTTTGTGATCCTCGTCAGGGACTGGATGGGGTTGAGTTCCGAGATTGACAGTTTTCGCACGGGGGTTGACCCGAACCCAAAACCTGCCAAAAAACGCGGGAAAGATTCCATCCTTTCGAGACTGCCCAAGAAATGAACATTTATTTCGCCTGCTCGATCACCGGTGGGCGCGAATTTGAGTCTGTATATCAGGCAATTGTCCATGCGTTGACTGAGGAGGGGCATGAGGTGCCGACCGCTCATTTGGCTGAATCAGACGTCACGGCGATGGAAGCGGTCATCCATCCGAATGAAGTGTATCAACGCGATGTGGCATGGATCCGCGCCTGCGACGCGCTGGTCGCGGAGGTCAGTGTGCCATCGCATGGGGTGGGGTATGAGATCGGTTTTGCGCTGGGGATGGGGAAGCCCGTGCTGGCTTTATATCAGGAGGGGCGAAAAGTCTCGAAGATGATCAGTGGGAATCCCGATTCCAACCTGACTGTGAAATCGTATCAGACTCCCTCCGATTTAATCCAGACGATGGGGATTTTTCTCTCAAATGTCAGTTGAAACCCGCTTTTTACAGACAAATGTGATTGCTTCCATGTTTTTGAATAATGCCTAATGTCACCGGCAATCGGTTACTTTTTACGATGGCGGAAGAACTGCTGGTGGGATATTATGAGTGTGGAGACAACTCAAAGACACCTCCAAATGCTCCTAATTGTCTCCTCCTTTGGCGAAAGCCGCCGTCGGGTAAACACTCAGCGGCGGCATTTGCTTAATCTCGATGGGCGCGGGAATTTTCCAGCAGTATGAAGTTTCCACCAATTCATTTTTTTCCGGCGGGTATGGTTGGGCTGTTGACGGGCAAAACAATAAAAAAGGTGCTCCCATGCCCCATATTGGATTCAACCCATATGCGCCCCTGGTGCGCGTCTACAATGCTCTTGACTATCGCCAACCCCAGACCAGACCCTTCCTGTTTATCCATGTTGCGTCCCCTATAGAATTTATCGAAGATACGAGCCTGGTCCTGGGCGGGGATGCCGGGTCCATTATCAGTGACCTGGAGGATGATCTGGTCGCCTTCGGCATGGATGGATACCTTTACTTCGCCATCCTCCTCTGAATATTTGATGGCGTTTCCAACAACATTATCCAGCACCTGCCGCAGGCGGACGGGGTTCGCCCGCAAACTCGGCAGGGATTCGGCAATATCCGTCTCCACTTTGATGTGTTTGGATTTGATCTGTCCCTGCAACATATCGAGTGTGTAACGCAGGAGGCCTTCCAATTTCACCCATTCGCGGCGGGTATCCAGCCCGGCTTCGATACTTCCGAGTTCCAGCAGATCATTGATCAGGGTGGTGATGTGTTGCACGCTTTCCTGTATGCGTTTCAGGAAATCCTGTTGGTTTTCATTGAGGGAGCCGGCGCGTGCGATCAGTTCGGTGTAACCAATCACGGATGTCAGAGGGGAACGCAGGTCATGGGAGACCGTATGGACAACCTCATTACGGACACGGTCCACTTCCTTCAAATATGTAATGTCCTGCATGGTGACCGCGTATCCAATTCCCGGAATGGCAGTCAATTGGGCGCTTGCCACCCTGCCATCAGGAAAACTGATCTCATGGTGCTGGAGAGGGTCATTATTTCCGTTAATTGTTATCAATGCGCGCAAGTCAGGATGTTCGATCAGGTCAAGGACGGGTTTTCCGACGGTCGACTTTTCATCCAGCCCAAATGACGAGCACATGGCGGGGTTTACCAACAAGACAAGGTTGTCCGCATCCAGGATCATCACATTATCATGGATGCTGTTGATCACCGTTTCCAGGCGGGTACGTTCGGTTTCTGAGATTCGGGCGCGCTTCTTGAGCGATGTTGTTGTGCGCCTGACTTCCCGCCGGAGCCAGTCTCCGACGCGGTTCGCATGTTTGAGCACACCTTCGACGGTTTCAAGAATATCATCGGTCTTGAGCGGCGGGGCAAGATATCCGTTGATGCCCAGTTTAAAGATCTTTTTTACAAATTCAGGTTTTGCTTTTTCAGTGTAGATCAGGAACGGAAGTGTCGGGAATCGCTCGATCAACTCCTCAATGATGACCAGTCCATCGTGCCCATCAAAAGATTCGCCAGCCATCAGCAGGGCAGGCGGGGTCTCTTTTAATAAGCGGCTTAATGCATCTGTGTCTTTGGCGATCGCTGTTTCATAGTTGACAGCCTGCAACGCACGGTCCATCAACTTCAAAATATGCGATTCGTCCAACGCCAACAGAATAAGGTCTTTTTTCGGCATGATTCTCAACAGGAATTTTACTTTGTTTTTAGTGTTACGGGTACGGGAGGCGTGGTTTTCTCAGCGGCACGCGAAAGCCTTTGCAGAGCCGCGCGGGCGGTCTGCAATGCCTGTTTTTGTTCTCCGGTCAGTGAACCGGGTTTTTCGGTCAACAAAAGATCCACGGGGTAAATGGCGGCGCGTAATTCCTCCGCTACGGAACTGCGGATATTTTCCAGCACAGCATTCTGACGTCTCTGCGCTTCCCTTGCCGACTGTGCTGAATCGTTCAAGGCACGGAACAATCTCGCGTTCACAAGCGATATCGAAGCATAATCGGAGACCGCTTCGAGCAGGGTCTGTTCGGTCTTGGTAAACGGTTTCACTTCCCTCCGCACAACGACCAGCATACCGATCACTTCCTCACGCACTTTGATTGGCACCACACAAACCGACTTGCCAAGGTTCACGATCCTGAACTTGAGCAACGGGTCGCCGTCCATGGCAAGTGTTTCACCGGAGAGAGTCACCAACGCGCTGACACCGTCATCCAGAGGCATGTTCATTTTTGATGCCCAGGTGTCCGGCAAACCGCGATGCGCGGCAAGCAGGAATGCCTTGCTTTCCTGATCACGGACCAGCAGCCACGAAATGCCGGTGTTCGCCACCTGCGCCGCGCCATCCACTATCCTTTGGAACAATATCTTCTGGTCAGTGATGGAAATGACAGCCTTGCCCAGGCTGATGATGGCTGTCAGTTCGCGCACTTTGCGTTGCAACTGCTCATTCATTTCCGTAACCTGCAGATCCAACCGCTGGTTTTCGCGCGCGTTCCGCACCCTGCTGAAAACACGCTCCACAACAGTCAACACTTCAGCATCACGCGCGGGCCACAGGATGTAATCCGCCGCGCCGAGACGGAACGCCTGGATAATGTCGTGTTCCTGACCTTTATTGGCGATCACAAGCAGGGGTGTATCCACGCCTTGTGATGTGAGCGCAACAAGCAGGTCTTTTGTGCTCAAGCCTGGCAGATTTAAATTTGCAATGATCAGGTCTGGGGGAGTCTGAAACGCCTTTTTAATGGCAGAAGAGGAATCAGTGACTACGTCCACCTGATAACCCATAGATTTTAGTGTCTGTCGGGCGATCAAGTCACTGATCTTCGGATCGTTTTCAACAAGCAGGATTCGGTCCCCGGTACTCGGCATGATAGGCTCTCAATCGGGATTTTTGTGATTGATTGCATTGTAACACCCTTGCAGTGATCCGTAACGATGCGGTCGTTGCAAAACTCTTTCAAAAAGGAAAACTAGAATACAAAGACCGGGCGCGATCGACCCGTAACAACCCCGCGATGATTCTGGATGGACTTCACGGGTCCAAACGGATCGAGAGCCTGTTTCTGTTTCGATGACAGGGCGCCCAACTGATGCAAGATCTCAAGTGTCACTGCCGGGCGCACCCGGACGCTTGATTCGAGGTTCATATCCTTGCGTGAGGCGTCACCGTCTGAAACTTTGAACGCGATCCCCGCGCCGGGCGAATCTTTTCCAAGCACACCAGGCATAAGACCAATGATCTGGTAACCCTCCGCACCGCGCTTGCAGACGATTCTCCCCTCTCCTGCTTTCATCAACTCACAATCGAACTCGCCTTCGCCGCTTACCATTTCGGGGTGTGTTGTCATTGCGGTTGTAATCATGCGGCAGGCATTTGCACGCGCTTCAGATAGCCCATGCGGGTCACAGAAGCGCGCCATGCCCAACGCGGCGTTATACAATGGGATCGCAAAATTGGGCGCGGAACAACCGT
>DATDAG010000315.1:0-3451 GCA_036525495.1 Anaerolineales bacterium | reverse complement strand
ATGAAACTGGCAACCATATTACCAATGAGCAAAAAGCGTTTATCAATCTCAAACCGCTTCGCGTTTTGCCACGCTGGAACTACACCATCATCCCGCACGCGCAATTCCGTAAAACCGAAAAGTAATTTTTCTGTCGTGACTAAAGTACTTGTTTAGCGTTCAGAGAATTTGTCCTATCTGTGGTGGTCGCATTCGGTTTTACCATCGTGACGCCTACAGGTACGGCTAGCATTGATGGTGCTGGGTGGCTTTCTAGCGACTTGACTGCCACATATGCCGTTTTCCTGCTTTAGACGCTAAACAAGAACTAACTAAAAGGAGACTGTGATGAGCAAACATGTGCTGGTCTTCGTGGGAACAAGCAAGGGCGGATTTGTATTCAGCACTGATGAGAAGCGCAAGAAGTGGGAGATGGGCGATATTCAGTTCAAAAGTTGGAACGTGATGCACATGCAGATGGATCCGCGCGATAAGAGATTGCATGCAGCGGTCAGTCACAACGTGTATGGACCGACGACTCACTATTCAGATGATTTTGGCAAAACATGGACACAGGCAAAGCAAGTGCCCAAATTGCCACGGGCATCGAAGTCGGGCAGGCCAGCCTCAACCGTTGACGAGGCGATCCGTACAGAGAGCGGCGAAAGCGTGGAAGATGTCCCTGAGAAAATGATCAAGGTGTGGAATATCAAGCCGGGGCGCAAGGAAGAGCCGAATACGCTATATGCTGGCGCGCAACCTGCATCGTTTTTCGTTTCCAAAGATCGCGGTGAGACCTGGGAATTAAATGAGAGTCTGTACGACCACCCACAACGCGGCGAGTGGAATCCCGGTAATGGCGGTTTATGTCTGCATACCATTTTGCTGGACCCAACTGAATTGAACCGAATGTATATCGCGGTCTCAGCCGCTGGATGCTATCGCACCGATGACCTCGGGAAGACTTGGGCGCCGTATAACAAAAATGTACGGGCAGATTTTATGCCGAACAAATTCCCGGAGTTCGGTCAGTGCGTGCATAAGATGACGATGCATCCATCGAACCCGAACGTGTTGTATCAACAAAACCATTGCGGCGTGTATCGAAGCGACAACATGGGTGAAGGTTGGATTGATATCGGCGAAGGGAAACTACCATCGCGATTCGGCTTCCCCATCGCTGTGCATCCCACCGACCCGAAGACGATCTATATCGTTCTCGAAGAAAGTGACGAGTTCCGCATGAGCGTGGACGGTAAATTCTCCGTGTGGCGAAGCCGCGATGCAGGCGACTCATGGCAAAGGATCACGAACGGTCTACCCGAGCGAGCGCACCTGGATGTTCTGCGTGAAGCAATGGCAACAGACACATTCGAAGATGCGGGAATTTACATTGGATCGAACACCGGTCAGTTGTTCTACTCACGCGATTCGGGGGATGGTTGGGAATTGCTGGCGGATTTCCTACCGCCCATTCAATCGGTGGAAGCGGCTGTGGTGGAAGAATGATTCACAGGGACTGGCAATAGCCAGTCCCTGTTACTATCTTTTTGGGGATTTGGGGATATTATAAGTAGAGATTTCTCATTGGAAGATCCATGCATGGAAGATCGAATCGCAATTTCCCGCTTGAAGCAAGGCAACCTGTCGGCTGTGGAACCGCTGGTGAAACGGTATCAGGTTCAGGCTGTGTATGCCGCGTATGCCATCGTCCACGACAAGGCGCTGGCGGAGGATATCGCCCAGACTGCATTTGTAAAGGTTGTGGAGCGCATCTACCAATTTGACGAGGAGCGTCCGTTCGCGCCGTGGTTCTTTCGCATCGTGGTCAATGAGGCGGTTAAGATTGCCAAGAGGCAGTACCGCAATATATCGCTGGACGAGCAATTGGATCAACCAACGCTTCGACTCGCAGAATGGCTTGTCAGCCCGGAACCCAAACCGGAACACTTGGTCGAACAGATGGAAATGCGTGAACACATCTTGAAGGCACTGCAGCAACTGGACCCCAAACAACGCGCTGTGATCGTGATGCAATACTTTCTTGACATGAGCGAAGTGGATATATCTGCAAAAATGGATCGCCCATTGAGTACGATCAAGTGGTGGTTGAGGGACGCACGCAAACGCTTGAGAAATCTGATCGGTCCTTATCAGGTCGATGACAGCGGTCAGGAGATGGACAATGGATGACAGAAACATAAAATCCATTTTGCAGGATGCGCTGGAAGATCAAGTGCCCGCGTCACAGATCGACCTTCTATCAGCAGTCCAGTCACACCTTGTTGCGGGAAAACAGTTTTCAAATCAACAAGGAGCAAGAATGAAAGAAAGATTTATACAACGCATTGCATTTTCCGCCCTGGCGGTGGCACTGTTGCTTGCCATTACCCTGGCTACCCCACAGGGACGTGCCTTTGCGCAAAGTGTATTGCAGTTCTTCACTCGCACGGATAGCAAGACCTTCGATCTCGAGCCATTACAGATCGTGCCAGTTGAAACGGCACAGGCAGAACCGACAGCAATGCCGCCATCACCGATGATCAGTGTCGCGGAAGCAGAAGCACAGGTTGGTTTTGATATACATGAACTTCCATCTGTACCCCCCGGTTTCGAATATCTTGGAGCCAGACTGTATGGAGATACAGTGAGCATCGAATATGAGGCACTCGGCAGTGGAGGCAACCTGATCATTACCCAATCGCAGGATGGGTTTTACCAATCCCAGTGGGGTGATGTGCCCACAGATGCGATCACGACCCTGGTAAAGATTGGCGATGTGGATGGCGAGTTCGTTAAAGGTACATTTGTTGTGTATCCAAATGATACCGTTGCAACGTGGAATCCAGACGCATCCATTTGGCGCCTACGCTGGGTCAAAGACGGGATCTGGTTCGAAATAGCAAAATTCGGAAATGTGGAAAGAATCGAATATCTCGACCAGGCTGAAATGATCGAATTGGCGGAGAGTTTGCAATAAGAAATTGGGATATATTTTCAGGGACGGGCAACTACCCGTCCCTGAATTTTTACGGCTGCAAACAAACGGGGATGGAATCACTCAATCCATCTGGATTTTGCGTTCCCCCATTTTCATCGTAGATTTTCACAAACTGAATTTCAGAGAATTGTTTGAGATTAAGGGCAAGCAGATTTGCTATGGTAAAAGTCGCATCGGCGCGGTCACAAGTCCCTTTGAGGTAGAGGTGGGCAACTCCATCACGGACTTCCACCCTGTCGTATCCTGTGAATCCATTGTAGAGCGCGATCCAACCGTAGGAATATCGCTCTTGCGCGCCAGGACCATTGAAATATGAATCTAGAACCGTGCCAAGGAGGTTGTTCGTACGTGACCAACGGACACCTGCCCTCTCGAACGGAGGCAGGTTGTTTTCGTAGCGGTATCTATGCACAAAATACACTTTAACCAGAGTCCATTGAGGCGTGGAGGTCGGGGCACGCGTGCTGGTGG
>DATDAG010000314.1:0-9740 GCA_036525495.1 Anaerolineales bacterium | reverse complement strand
GTGGTTCATTCAGCCTACTCAAGAAGAGGTTGATCCGTTGATGGCTTTTGATGATTTCCATGTCAAGCCCGTTTTGACAAGTCTCGCATTCACATTGGTGTATGACTGGTTCGCCGCTCATGTCGCCAGTATAGCCGATGTGAGGGAAGTTATAAATTTACGAACCCTTAGGCCGAGTCTGTGTGGCAAGTCAAGGGCAAAATACGTTATCATATGGGCAACGATGAAGTCAATGGCACGCAACTGGAATCGATCAAGTTACATCGGGGGCATTCTATTTATCATCGTGTTTGCAGCGCAGTCTTGGCTAGATCCTCTATGGGAGTTGCACCCGTGGCTCGTAGCGAGCCTCGAAGCTGTATTTTTCTCGCTCTACATAATCGAGCCGTGGGTCTTTCGTCGTTTCCACAAGTATATTCAGCTCTATCTTGCTGTGCAAACTAGCATTTTGGGCGTTCTATTAATTTGGCCCCCGGGTCTCAACACGGCTCCAATTCTCTATATGGTTCTCATATTTCGAGTCATGCCGCGCATATCCGCAAAGGCGGGTTTCCTGTGGATGGGCACCTTCATCGCGCTCGTGTTCGTTGGTTTGGGATTGGATGAAGGCTGGTTCTTAGGTCTCGTGGTAACCATTTTGTACAGCGCCGTTTATCTGTTTGTGAACACGCTGGCAGTTGCTCTGCGCAAGCTGGAAGATGCCCACCAGAAGTTACAGGCATCCGCCTTTCAGGCCGAGGAAATGGCAGCCGTTCAAGAGCGTAACCGTTTGGCCCGCAACCTGCACGATTCGGTGACACAGACCATCTTCAGTATGACTTTGGCCGCCGATACAGCCCGCATTCAACTGGACCGCGATCCAACCCAGGTTGCATTTCATTTGGAACGGCTGCAGCAGTTGGCTCAAAGTGCTCTATCGGAAATGCGATCCCTTGTTTTTGAATTGCGACCCACGATGCTTTCGGAGGCTGGGTTGATCACTACTTTGAATCAGCACTTGGATGTATTGGAAAAGCAGCATAGGTTGACTGTGAAACTTCAAGTGGAGGGTGATCAAGCGCTGTCAAATGAACAGGAACACCATTTGTTTCGCATTGTGCAGGAAGCGCTCAACAATATTGTCAAATACGCCCATACGGATCGAGCAGCTGTGGTTCTAGTGTTTCGAGGCAACCAGATTTCACTCCGGATTTCAGATGAAGGTCAAGGCTTTGACCCACACTCAAAACCAGTGGGAGAGAAGCATATGGGCTTGTCAAGCATGCGTGAACGCGTTGAAATGATGGGTGGTACTTTTCGGCTCGATTCTCATCCGGGTAAGGGTACCCGGATTTGGATCGATATTCCCCATGCGCAAGGAGAAGAATGAGATGGCTGTTGTCAAGGTTCTGATCGTCGATGACCACGACATTGTGCGCCAAGGCCTGCGATATTATCTTGACGTATACGATGAGATCGAAGTTGTTGGGGAGGCCGAGACGGGCATTGAAGCAGTGGCCCTTGTACGCGAAAAGGAGCCGGACGTGGTTTTGATGGACCTTGTCATGCCAGAAATGGACGGTATCGAGGCCACCCGGGAATTGCTCGCCTTGAGCCCTGGTACAAAAGTGATCGTGCTCACAACTTTCGCCGAGGAACAGAAGGTTTTTCCCGCCATCGAGGCCGGCGCCACCAGTTATCTACTCAAGGATGTCAAGCCGCCCGATCTGGTCAAGGCTATTCTAGCCACTCACCGGGGAGAATCTCAACTCCACCCCGATATTGCCAAGAAACTGATGTCGCGGGTGGTCCAGTTATCCACAGGTGCAACGGAAACAGCTGTCCACACTGAACTGACGAAACGAGAACTGGAAGTCTTGCAACTGATTGCGGAGGGACTCAGCAATCAAGAACTGGCTCAGGCGCTCACGATCAGTGAAAAAACAGTCAAAAAACACGTTAGTAGTATCTTGAGCAAATTGGACCTGGCCGACCGCACCCAAGTAGCTATCTACGCCTACAAACACGGCCTGGTTTCCAATGATAGCCAGCGAGGAAGCGAGAAACAATGATAGCGAGATAACTCCAACTGGATAAGGAATAATGAAAATTGCTATCCAATCTCATCGGGCGGTGATACCGGCCTAGAGAGACTTTATACTACTTTAGACCCATCTTTAAGATGGGTCTTTTTAATTATGAACAATGGTCTCCATGGCTGATGTGGAGTTCTGGTAAAAACCATATACTCTAGGCAAGTTGTCAATCCAAGCTAATTTAGACAACGCGCTGTACTATTTGTCAAGGAGAATAACATTAAAATGAACCCTGCTTATAATTCTCGCTTCTGGTCGCGTTTCGTGCCCCACCCGGGAACACAGACTATGCGCGGTGCAATCTTTGGAGCACAGACCGCCGTTCTGTTCCTTGCCGGGTTCATGGGCTATACCCTGCGCACGGGGGGAGGGATAGCACTTGACATTCTCATCGGTCTGATCTTCGGCACAGTATTAATGGCTCTGGTAGCTCTACTGCTTGGGATTATTCTGCGCCTGTTAGGAGCGCCCCGCAGCCAAAGCCGTGTTTGGATCATCATTGGCGTGCTCGTCACAACGGCGTTGCTGTTGCCTTTCGATATCCCGGTGGTCTTGGGATTACCTTTGGGTGTGGCGCTGGTACTATCACTTTCGGCGCTGAGCGCAGTGTTGGCTGCAGTATTATCCGGAGAATTCCGGCAGAGCAGCCGGGTAGGACGCCTGGCAATTAGCAGTCTGCTGCTGTTTGGGATTACTACGGGTGCTGGCTTGGTGGCGCTGCTTGTTTGGCCAGGTCCAGATGCCGACCTGGTGGCAGTGGTGACGCCCGCTCTGTCAGGGATTGAGTCGTCTGACCCTTCCCAGCCAGGGCCCTATCAGGTACGCACCCTGACCTACGGCAGTGGCAGCCAGCACCGCCCTGAATTTGATCAGCGGGCAGACTTGCGCACCCAGCCAGTTGATGTTACTGCCCTGGCGAGCGTCTCTGGCTTCAACGCCACGGTCCGACGCAACTATTGGGGATTCGACCTGGATCAGGCGCCACTTAACGGGCATGTCTGGCTCCCCGATAACACGTCTGACGGACCATTTCCGCTGGTCCTGATTGTCCATGGGAATGACTATATGACGGAACTGGCAGATACCGGGTATGCCTACCTCGGGGAACTTCTTGCCAGTCGCGGTTTTATCGCGGTTTCCGTTGACGAGAATTTCCTCAACTCCTTCGTGACTGGTCCATTGAGAGGTGAAATTGATGCTCGCGCCTGGCTACTGCTCGAACATATTCAACAGTGGTCGCGCTGGAACATGGATCCTACCTCCCCCTTATACGGCCTGGTGGACATGGACAACCTTGCCCTCATTGGGCACTCGCGCGGCGGTGAAGCTGTCGCACATGCCGCCGCCTTCGCCGGTCTGGCAGTTTCCCCCGATAACGCCGATGTAAAGTTCGACTTCCCGTTTCGCATCCGCTCGGTGATCGCTATCGCCCCTTCTGATAGGATGTACGAACCGGCCGATCAGGGCACTTCCCTTCTTGACGTCAATTACCTGGTCTTGCAAGGCAATCACGATGCCGACATGTCGTCTTTCTCGGGTATGCGCCAATTCCAGCGCATTGATTTTACCCCAGGCTCCGACTGGTTCAAGTCTGCCATCTATATTTATCGCGCAAACCACTCGCAGTTCAACACCGCCTGGGGTCGTTATGACCAGGGGCTACCCAAGGCCTGGTTGCTCAACATCCGTCCCATTCTGTCGCCGGAAGAACAACGCCAGATCGCCCAGGTTTTCATCTCGGCCTTCTTGGAAGCCACGCTACATGATTATGCAATTTACCGCACGGTATTCCAAGACCAGCGCCTAGCGCGTCCCTGGTTGCCTGATACGGTCTATATCGCCCGCTATGGTGACGGGCAGACCTCTCTGTTATCAGATTACGAAGAAGACATCGACCTGTTCTCTACAATACTCCCAAACGTTCAACTGGGTGCTGAAGATTTAGTTCGATTTTCAGAAGGGGTGTTACGCAACCGTCACGGCCGCTCGCAGAACAATCATGTTGCATTTCTGACCTGGGAAGATGGGCGCGGCACCTACCAACTCGACCTACCACCAGATTTTGCCACCCAGTTTGGCATAGACACGGCTAGCGACCTTGTATTCGATCTTGCCGACCTCACGGACTGGAACACCGAGAATAGCCCGTTGGACTTGACGATAGAACTGGTTGACGCTTCAGGCAAACGTGCCCAGCTTTCGCTAGCCAATTATGCTGCAATCTACCCACCACTCCCGGCACGCTTTACCAAATGGCCTTGGTGGGAACAAGAACGTTACGATGCCCCTAGCGAGCCGGTTTTGCAAACGGTCAGCATCCCTTTGGCTGATTTCGCCGCTGCAAACCCTTCTTTTGATCTAGAAACGGTCAATACAGTCCGCTGGATTTTTGATCGCAGCCCGGAAGGAAAAATCGCCATCGATTGCATCGGTTTCCGTCACTAAGGTAGTGAACGATAATAACTTCCCCTATTTTGGTGCAAGAAACACACAATGCTTGGGCAAAGGAAAACGGACAGTTTGATTGCCCCTCGCTGCTTCATGCGGGGCTTAACGTAATCACGTGGCTTGGTATATTTGCTGCATTATGATCTGTTGTTCCAGAAACAGCTGAAAAATATCTAGTCACCTGACAGTTTTATGAACGGACAGAAAGTGGTATCGAGATCGGAAGTGTGCTCAACAACTTTCGATCAATGAAACGCAATCCGATCTGAAAGATACTCAGATCACGACGATCCTTGCGATCGACCAGATGGCGCAGCCCAACCCGAATGGTGCGGCTACCGACCGAAAGGAGCCAGACATACAAGAAGGCTACAGCCAAAGTCAAACGTGACAAACGGACTGCATGGCGCAGCATGGTACGCTCCAGATCGAAGCCCTGTTTTTTGAATTCAGCGAACATTTCTTCGATCCACATGCGACGGCGATAATAGCGTATCGTCAAGGTTGCATCCGGCAGGTTGGTGACCAGACACCAGGGTTCTTTCTCACCGATCTTCCAGTAGATCAAGACAGAAAGCGGATAGATCGCCTGCTGGGTCAGGTAGGCTCTGGAAAACCAGACCTTTTGCCCGGCCCGTTGTACGAACGAACCCAAGGCTTGCCAGCCCGACTGTTCATCGACCCAGATAGTGGTGCTGCCTTTTTGGCGCAGTACATAGAACCACTGCCACTGTTTCAGCTGTTTGAGCACCAAAATCGAGCCAAATTCGCTGTCTCCGACCACAAAAACGGGTGCATTTTGAGGGAGCAGGCTCCTGACGTACTTGAGTAGCTGGATCTGCTGCTGACCACTGCTGTGCCCATGAACGTGCTTAACCCAGCTCCACCCAATCGGTACTGCCCGATGGCGGTAGGCCAGCGAGACCATCAGCAGTTGGTGTGCAAAACCAACCTTGGTGCCGTCCACGATCAGACGGATCTCGCCCACCTGCTCATACTGGTTTTGCAGCCAAGCTTTGGCGATCGGTGTGTACCAGTTGCGCACATCAATGGCCGGGTTGGCCAGAAAACGGCTCAGCCGTCGCACGGTACTGACATTCTTGGCTGTAGTCAGCACCTTGCCTGCAATACGACTGAGACTGACGGAACGACTATGAAAAATACCAACCACCAACCAGACAAAGTTCTTCACTTGTGTGATGCGTTGTTTCGGACGCAGTTCACGACTGCAAGGAGCTGTCACTTTGCAAATTCGCTGAATCCAAGTACGATAGGTCTCGTTGATCGGCATGGGATCCTCCTGGCAAAGAGTTTTGTGGTGAAACAACTTTACCCGATTTTCCCTGCCGATCAATATTCTTTTGTTAAAGTGTCAGGTGGCTAGAATTTTTTTCGAAATATTGTATATTTAATTCGTGCAACAGGGGTATTTATTGTTGCGGCTCACTTCCTTATTGGTATATCCTGAATTGGAAATAATTATTATCTGTGGATAGCGCTATGCGTAAGCCTGTAAGACACCCTAATCTGCCTCATGAAGTGGGATAAAATAAAGCAGGATAGTGTTACAAACATGCTTTATTCTTTGAGGATTCATTGGAATGTACAGTATCGTTGAATTTCCTTCCGAAGGTGCAATGCTAAGGGGTAGATATTATGTCCATCCCGACACATCCAAGCCAGCGCCGATCGTCGTCATGGCATATGGCTTTTCATGCACGATCACGAACATGGTCGCTGATAACTACGCGGAAGCCTTCCACGATGCAGGCTTTGCCGTTCTGTTATATGACCATCGCAACTTCGGCATCAGCGGTGGTGAGCCCCGTCAGGAGATCAACAAATGGGTGCAGGCGCGCGGTTATCGCGATGCCATTGATTTTGTGACCACACTGCCAGAGATCGACGACTCCCGCATTGCCATCTGGGGCGATAGCATGAGCGGCAACGAAGTCCTTGTGGTTGGCGCATTGGATGAGCGGGTCAGTGCTGTCGTTGCCCAGGTCCCTGCCATTGGACGGACCGCTCCGCCTCCCGACCCCGACGGGAAATTGTTCGCTGCCCTTCGAGAAACTTTTTTCCACGGTGACGTGAACGGCACGCCTGAAACGACCACGCCCCGAATGCCGGTTGTTTCATTTGACCAGGGCAGCATTCCCTCCCTGCTCACGCCGCTGACCGCGTATCGCTGGTTCATGGAGTATGGAGGGCGTTATGGCACAGGCTGGGAGAACTGGGCAACCCGAGTAGAGCCAAAGACCCCTGCGCCACTTAGTGCTGTGCTGAGCGCCCCTTATCTAAAAGTTCCTGTGTTGATGCTTATTTCCCCAGATGATGAAATGCCTGGTGCCAACTCTGATGTGGCCCGAATGGCATGGCACCTGACGCCTGATCCCAGGGAATTGGTCGAGGTCGATGGCGGTCACTTTGGCATTGTGCATTATCCAAGTCCGTTGTTCGACCAGTCAGTGAGCGCCCAGAAGGATTTTCTCATCCGTCACCTGATGTGACCTTTGTCATCATCTCTTTCGATACAACAAACTCAACACCAGCGCGCCTGAAATTCCCAAAATAAAATCCACAATCGTGTCTTCCAATCCGCGGACCATGCGTGTGCCGAGGAAATGGTCTGCGAAGTTCTCGTAGAACTCCCAGAAGACGGTTGTTGTTCCTGTGCATGTGAAAGCGAAGATGATTTGAACTGAAAGCGGAATCTCCCCAACGAGACTCTGTGACTGTCGAATCGCTGAGCGAAAGAAATACGTGATCGCCACTCCGCCCATGAAATGGGTGGGCATATCAATGAAGGGGTAGTTATCGAACAGGTTGATCAATAATCCGAACACATAGAACCCGAACACAGCCAACGGCGCCCAGGCGGCTTCTTTCAGCGTTGCAATAATCCAATTGATGAAGGGTGGTTTGTTTTGCATAGTTTGACGATTGTATCAAGATTATTACCCTTTTTTTGCCTCGGATTGCAAGGATTTCCACTGATTTTTATTTCTCCGTGAGAATCCGTGTAATCCGTGGCTTCGAACCCTTGTTATAATCCCCCCGCTCATGAAAATACTAACCGTCCTCACCTACTACCGCCCGCACACATCGGGTCTCACCATTTACGCCGAACGTCTCGCCAAAGCCTTCGCCAAACGCGGACACGAAGTGACCGTGATGACCACGCAATACGATCCGTCCCTCCCGCACGAAGAGACGATGGAAGGCATCAAGGTCATTCGTGTGCCAGTGGCGTTCCGTGTCAGTAAGGGTGTCATCGCGCCCACGTTCGGTTTTGTCGCCACCAAACTCGCCCTCCAGCACGATGTCATCCAGATGCACCTCCCGCAATTCGATGCGCCCGGCGTGGCTCTGCGCGGACGTCTCTTTGGCAAGCCTGCCGTCCTCACCTATCACTGCGACCTGCAACTCCCAAGCGGATTTTTCAACCGCATCGTCAACATGATTGTGGATTTTCAAAACCACATGGCGGGACTGCTCGCGAATCACATCGTCACCTACACACAGGACTACGCGGACAACTCTCCCTATCTCTCGCGATACGCCTCAAAACTGACCCCGATCCTGCCCCCTGTCGAAATGCCTGTTCCCACGCCTGAAGCGATTCAAGCCTTCGCGCAGGAACACCGCACTGCCGAGCGGCGTCCTGTCATTGGCATGGTCACTCGCTTCGCATCCGAAAAAGGTGTGGAAGTGTTGCTCGATGCCCTGCCAAAAATTCTGGAGAAATATCCACATGCACAGGTGCTTTATGCGGGTCAACACCAAAATGTGATGGGCGAACAGGCCTACTTCAATAGATTGATTCCAAAGATCCGCGAATACGAAGTGCAGGGACATTGGACCTTCCTCGGCAACCTCGACCCTGTTCAACTATCAGCGGTATATCCGAATCTGGATGTGTTGACCGTTCCCTCGCTCAACTCCACCGAAGCATTCGGTCTCGTGCAGATCGAAGCGATGATGCAGGGCGTGCCAAGCGTGCCGTCCGCGCTGCCGGGGGTACGGCAGCCTGTGTCCATGCACGGGATGGGAAGAGTCTCCAAGATCGGAGATTCTGTCAGTTTAGCGAAGTCCATTCTCGAGGTCCTGAACGAACCGAAAAAGTTTGAGGGCGATATCGAGTCTATCAAGAAATCATATGATCCTGATTCGATCGCGCAGGAATATGAAAAATTGTTCGAGCGTTTGATGAAAAAAGGAAGGTAACAATGGATGCAATTGGAATCAACCCAGGCATATTGCTGATTCAGGCAATTCCTGTAATTCTTTTTATAGGATTGCCCATCATTGCATTGATCGACCTTGCGAAGAAAAAGATGAGCGGCACACCGCTGGCATTGTGGGTACTCATCATTTGTGCCATCCCGGCATTCGGGGCGATTGCATACTGGATCGTCAAACCCACGCCTGAGAACAAGGTTTGAAAAAAGACTTTTTGTTTTTACACCTGCGCGACCTGCCCTACTTCCGTGCATTCTTGCGCGCGGTGGAGAGTTCGTATTACAAGGACCTGCCCCTGCCCGCGCCCGTTTATGACGTGGGATGCGGCGATGGTCACTTCGCTTCGTTGACTTTCGACCAGAAGATCGACGTGGGACTCGACCCCTGGCATGGACCGATCCATGAGGCTAAGAAGTACGGTGCGTATAAATCGTTGGTCGAATCGGATGGCGCTATGTCACCGTTCCCTTCGGAATATTTCGCCAGCGGATTCAGCAACTCGGTGCTCGAACACATCCCACACATTGACGATGTACTGAGGGAAACTGCCCGCGTGCTGAGAGAGAATGCGCCTTTCTATTTCTGTGTTCCGAACACCAGATATTTTTCAGAACTGTCTATTTCTAAAGTTTTGGGAAAGCCATATGAAAATTGGTTTCGCAAAATTTCGCGTGTCGAACACGCAGATGAGCCCGATATATGGCAGGAGCGCCTGGAGCGCGCGGGTTTTGAACTGGTACGTTGGTGGCATTACTTTTCGCCCGCTTCGATGCGCGTGTTAGAATGGGGGCACTATTTCGGCGTTCCATCGGTGTTCGTGCGTGTCCTTACAGGTAAATGGATCATTACGCGGACAAGATGGAATTTATTTTTCACAAGGAAATATGTGGAACGATACGCTTCACCGAAACCGATAGAGAATGGGACGTTTACGTTTTATATTGCACGCAAAAGATAAATCACACCATGTCATTC
>DATDAG010000313.1:0-4458 GCA_036525495.1 Anaerolineales bacterium | reverse complement strand
TCTGCTTTATCAAAGATACCCAATATGGCGGAAAATTACCCAACTCGAACGAACTTTCCCCCACGTCAAAAGCCATGGTCGAATGCAGCGATATCCTGGTGGGGATTGGCGGTGGAGACATCAGCCAGGACGAAATGCTGGCAGCGAAAGAAATGGGGAAGCCGATCGAATATTTTCCTGCTGAAATAAACCACGAGCGGGCGATCCGTCGCGCGAAAAGATTGGGGTTGCCAGTACCAGAGTCTTTTTTGGGGTCGATCCATGATGTGTTTGGAAAGTAAGCAAATGCATACCGCATAAATGAACTTGCTCTCTTACCGTAATAAGGCTTCCATGATAAAAATCAAAAAACGTGGAGGCACACAATGTGGATTTGGTATCTACTAACAGCAATCATTCTCATCGCGGGGGGAGTGTATTTCTGGCGTAACATCCGTCCCAATATCAACACTCGGAAGAATCTGTCCCTGCTTGGGGGTGAAGCGCCGACACTTACACAGGATGGCGTCACGTTTCGCGACCTGAACAAGAACGGGAAACTCGACATCTATGAAGATGCGCGCCGCCCGATCGAAGAACGGGTCGAAGACCTGCTCAAGCAAATGACGCTCGAGGAAAAAGCGGGCATGATGTTCCAGACCATGATCGGCATGAACAAGGACGGCACCATTCTGGAAAAGATGGGTTCGTTCCCGCTCCCGCAATCGTCCGATATGATCGCGAAGCGGCTGATGAATCACTTCAACATTCTCGAAGGCTCCGACCCGCGTCACATGGCGGAGTGGAGCAACCGTATCCAAAAACTTGCCGAACAAACGCGGCTTGGAATCCCCGTCACCATTTCGTCTGATCCGCGACATGCCTTCTCGAATAATCCGTTGGCAGGCTTGCTGGCGGGAGGTTTCTCCCAATTCCCTGAACAAACTGGACTTGCCGCGACTCGTGATGTGAATCTCGTCCAACAATATGGCGACATCGCCCGACAGGAATACCTCGCCGTTGGAATCCGCCTCGCTCTCCACCCGATGGCTGATCTTGCCACCGAACCGCGTTGGGCGCGTGCGAATGGCACTTTCGGCGAAGATGCCGATCTCTCTGCAGAATTGACCGCCGCCTACATCCGCGGCTTTCAAGGCGAAAGGCTCGGCAAGGACAGTGTTGCCTGCATGACCAAACACTTCCCCGGTGGAGGTCCGCAAAAGGACGGTGAGGACGCACACTTCGATTATGGGAGAGAACAAGTCTATCCCGGTGACAACTTTAATTATCACCTGAAACCCTTTGAAGCCGCGTTCGAAGCAGGCACGGCACAGATCATGCCGTATTATGGAATGCCCATTGATACACCTTACGAGGAAGTTGGCTTTGGTTTCAACAAGGAGATTATCACCGATCTATTGCGCGGCAAATATGGCTTCGAGGGTGTGGTCTGCACAGACTGGATGTTGCTCCACGGGATGAAAATTCTTGGGCGTGAAATAATGGCAGCCAAAGCCTGGGGCGTGGAAAAACTGTCGGTGGCAGAGCGCGCTCAAAAGGCGATCAAAGCGGGCGTGGATCAATTTGGGGGCGAGGCTTGTCCCGAAGTCATCGTCCGATTGGTGCACGAGGCCAAGGTCAATGAAGAGAGAATCGACCAATCCGTGCGTAGATTATTGCGTGACAAGTTTCGTCTCGGCTTGTTCGATAATCCTTATCTCGATGTGGATGCGGCGGAGAGGATCGTTGGTCAACCAAAATTCCGCGAAGTCGGCGAGTTGGCACAACGCAAGTCGATCGTTTTGTTGAAAAATGACAAACAAACTTTGCCGCTCAAAAGCAGATTGAAGATTTACGTTGAAAACATCAAGCCTGAAATCATCAGCCAGTATGGTGAAGTTGTTGACGATGTATTAAAAGCAGATATCGCCATCCTGCGCTTGAATACACCTTATGAGAAACGCAAAGGCATGATGGAAAGTTTCTTCCACATGGGCGAGTTGGATTTCAAGGAACCTGAAAAATCACGGATTTTGAAGATCATGGAGCAAGTTCCAACGGTTGTGGATATTTACCTTGAACGCCCTGCTGTCATCCCTGAAATCGCGGAGAAGAGCGCGGCATTGCTCGGCAACTTCGGCGCGAATGACAACGCTGTGCTGGATGTCATCTTTGGCAAATTCACACCACAGGGAAAACTTCCGTTCGAGCTTCCTTCTTCAATGGAAGCAGTTCGCAATCAAAATGAAGATGTGCCGTATGATTCTGAAAATCCGTTATTTCCGTTTGGGCATGGGTTGAGTTACTGAGATTGTCACCCTCCCGAGGGACACATCGCACCTGCGGTGGGTGCAGGTGTCGGAACGATGTGAACATTAGCGAAGAGTTTTGAGCATCGTTGCAGAGATTCTCACCTGCACTTGCGTGCGGTGCAAGTGTCGCTTCGCTCAGAATGATATTTCAAAGGTGGGCATCCTTACTCTTTCATATTCTTCAACATATACGTTGTCAAACTTCCCTCTTTGGGCGGCATATCATAGACAAAGATCAATTCATGGTCATCAAACGCGGACGGTTCCCATTCAGGGAAATCGGCTGAGATCGATACGATGCGTGAGCCTGATTTCATTTGTTTTTCCAAATGCGGTGCAAGTTTCATAACCTCTTGTGACGTGACATAAATAAAGGCTACATCTGCCTCGCTCAGGCTGGCTTTATAGAAGTTGGCGAGTTTGATCTTTGCGCGCCCCCCCAGACCACCCATTACAATTCGAACCCAGGTCAACAAGTATTGGACAGGTCCCACTTCGAGACCGACTGCCTGGGCGCCAAATTCCTTTGCGGCAATGAGGAGTACACGTCCATCACCTGCACCGAGGTCGTAGAGAGTTTCATCGGGTTGTAATTTCACCAACTGCAAGGCTTTACGGATTCGATCTGGCTTGGTCGGCTTGGAGGGCAACCCATAAAAGGCTGGGACAAGGATCCACAACAGAGCCAGAACAAAAATGAGGATGTTGAGTCCATATAGGATGAGAATAAAGTTCACGATTCACTCCCTTTTGCACCCTGAATCCATGCCAGGATGCGCGGCAGGATGCCAACTTTTTCGGTCAACTCGCCGAGCGCGAGCAGGGCGAAGATATTGAACAGGATGGCGGTCAATGCGACGGGCAGGAATCCGAAACGTTGATAGACGAAAGTTGCGAGCAATGCGCCAATCGCACGCCCGAGTGAATGTCCTGCCACGTTGAATGATAACAGGGTGGCGCGGTTCCCTGGCATGATCTCGGTCATCAATGGGATGTGACTCACCAATACATATTCGAAAGTGATATAGAACAGAAACAAGCCAATCAACGCGCCGATCTCGGTTGTACCAACGATGGGAAGCAAAATGGATGCGACAGCGTTACCTATCAACCCCAACATTAAGGCACGCGGTTTGCCGATACGGTCGGTGGTCAGGGCAACGAGTCCCTCCCCACCGAGTTCGGATATGCCAATGACAGCAGATGCGCCTGCCAGCGCGGCGATCTTCAAGCCGAACGAATCTTCGAGCCATACGCCGAAGATCAGGGTGACCATTTCATTGCCAGCGCTTGCCCACGTCGCGATGGAGATGCCTGCGAGGGCAGGGATATTTGTCAGCACCTCACTTATCTTTTTTAAAGAACCAAGCTTATCTTGAGTCTGATGCAGGTGCGTCGATTGGGAGTCGGCTTCCTGGGGGATCATCTTCCAGATAGCGACAAACATGATGAGTCCGAGTCCAGCCAGGAGAGGGAACGGAGCGCTCCACCCGTAGCCTGCAATGAGGAATCCCATGAGCGGGACACCAGCGATGAACGACAACGACCACGCCGCTTCAGTGACGGCGAGAGCCGTGCCGCGTCGTTCGTAAGGGATGCGGTCGCCGAAATAGGCTTGCATGGCGGGGTCGAAGAGGTATTTGCCAACAATGGCAAGCAGTATCCCAACGCTGAATGTGACGAAGTTTGGAAAGAGCGCGACAAAGCCCATGCCAAGGGTAAAGAGAAGTACGCCTGCGAGCATCCCGAATTTTCGTCCGCGGCGGTCGGCGATGGAGCCGAGGATCGGTGAGAACATGCCGAAGAACGAACGGACAGTGACCACGTAAGAAATCGTTGTGAACTCCACGCCAAGCCCGCGCGCAAATACCGCCAGAAATGGATACACCATCCTGTGCATGGTGTTCAGGATGGTGCGGAGGAACATGAAGACGATGAGTTGTGAACGAAGGCGCATATTGATTCGATGATAACGAACGCACGCAAGAATACCATAAAAGGAATTAACAAGCGCTGGTATTAGACAGGTAGCACCACACTAAAGCGTGGATGGGCATAAACCTTGCGGAAAACGGGGTTCATTGGCAAACTCTTGCGATTACCACATCACGCGAGAAGCCAATGAACCCACACGAGCTATTCTGCCCGAATATGGATTGTCCGGCAA
>DATDAG010000312.1:0-2229 GCA_036525495.1 Anaerolineales bacterium | reverse complement strand
GCAGCCAATAATCATCCGATTCCAACAAACCGCCGATCACTACAGACGCATCCATTTTCTGCTCGGCATCAACGATAAATACGCCGCCTCGGTCAAGGATCGGGAGCACTTCTTTCGTGATCGTTGGGTCGCCCAGTGTCTCAAGCGCCTCCAGTGCGGCTGCACGCGTGCTTGCATCACCGGCATTCAGGCTCTTGCGCACGATTTCCATGGCGCGCCGGTTCCCAAACAAACCGACCGCCTTGATCAACCGCTCCTCGCTAAGGGTCTCACGATGTTTGAGGGTTTCCACAAGAAGCCCAACCGCCCGCCCATCCAGGGAAAATGAATTGACCAACATCCGCAAATACCAGACGTTTGAAACCTCATGCTGGATATACGCCCGCAACGCGTCCAGCGTTTGCGGATCGCCGGGTGGAATGGAATCCAAAGCCGCATCAAGGGATCTCTGATTCATCTTCTCCAGGATTTGAAGGACTCCGGCTCGCGACTCGTCCCAAACCTGCTTCAGCGCTTCTGACGCCAATTTCCTTACCCCGGCATCTTCATCCCCAAGGCAATTGATAAGCGGCTCAAGTTGGGATGTCTCTTTCAAGATCGCGAGGACTCGAACCGCCTCCCGCCGGATAAATGGAGATTCATCATTAAGAGCATCGAAAACGAATTCCAACTTTATCGGGAATTTGCCGCTCACGCTCCCAGCAATATGATGGATCGCATCGAGCGCGGTCTCGCGCTTTCTCAATTCTTTGCTCTTGAGCAGGCGTGAAAGAAGGGCTTGCGCCGCTTTGACCTCCCCAAGATAAACCAGTACCACCACGGCATGAGCACGAATAGTGAAGTTCTTGTCCGTTAACAAGCGTTCGAGGATGCGAATCAGTTCGGGAGATGGAACAACTCCCAGCTTGGGAAGAGAGGCGAGCGTCTCCTCGCGGACCAAATCGTCCGGGTCGTCCAATCCCAAAATGATCTCGCCAAATGCCGGTTTAACTCCCAGGTCCGCCAGCGCCTTTGTCGCCGCGGCTCGCACAGACGCGTCTTCATCCGAAAGTCGTTCGATCAGATCCGGCGCAGCAAGCCGACTCCCCATGCGCCCCAACATTTCAGATGCAAGACGCCGCGTTTCGGCGCGCGGATCCTGCAACGCCTTGAGTATGACCTGCAACGCCGACGGGTCAGCCTTGTACCCCGAGAATGCCTCATCCTGCTCACTGAACACTTCGGTTCGCCCCGCGCGCAGCGCGCTGAGGAGGGCTTCGCCATAAGCAGGACGCATCTTTATCGTGATGTACGTGGCGATCAATGCAACGAACGCGCCCAACAAAAGGACATCCTGCGTACTCAGCACCTGCCTGCTGAGGAGGATCAATACGCCGGAAAGTACCACACCTACCTGCGCAGGGACGCCGTTATTAAATGCAAGCACCTGACCGCGCCGCTCGGGTGGCACAACATTGAAGAGCGCGTTCCAAGCCGTGCCCGCAATACCGCCCAAAATGACCAATTGCCCAAATCGAGCACCGACCGCCCCCCAAAAATTGAAACTGATAAAGAAAAGAACGAACGCAGCAATATACGTAAGCGGCATCACCATTACACTGTTGACGATGCCCAACCGTGTGTACAAACGGTTTGCCAAAAGCAAAGATACTAAAAATGTGACGGCGGTGGTCACACTGGTGAACAAGCCTTTGAAACCGGCAAGCCCAGCCGCATCGTTCAAATAAGCGTCTGAAATTCGTTCACTAAAGGGGAAGTCCACTGTAAAGAACAGGACCGAATAAAGGATGGAGGAGATCGCGATCAAACGGAACAACTGGGAACTTCTCACAAAGTCGTAACCCGACCGCACATCGTTGACGAGGCTGAACGGGTGGCTGGTCTCTGATTCGGGTTTGAAGTACTCGCGTGCGATACGGCGGACAAGCAGGAAGCCTGAGCCCAGGAGGACGGCATAGAAAAGGATCAAGCCCTCCGCCCCGGCAAGCGACGCGATCACGCCTGTCAGCAGGTTGCCAAGCACACTCCCCAGAATTCCCATGCTCGTAAACAGTGGAAATAACCGCTTTGCCTGCCGCGCGTCACACACCTCACCCGCCGAGGTCCACAGCAGCGTTCCAAGGACAACGCCCATGCCATACGTTGTCAGCCATAACAAGGGATAGGAGACCGAATTGCGAAAGACTGCGATCACAAACCATTCCAGCGCAAACAATACAGCAGACCCTG
>DATDAG010000311.1:0-3330 GCA_036525495.1 Anaerolineales bacterium | reverse complement strand
CTTCGGTGCGACTGGTACTTCCACCTCTTTTACAACTTCACGAGTTACTTCGCGCGTATGCGTGCGACCACCGCCTAAAAAGACTACATTACCGAGCCCGCCCAAACCTCCACCTGAAGATGACGAACTGCCTTTCACCCGCGCTCGCGACCCTCCGCCTGACGATTTATTTTTGGATCCGCTGGGCAACTTCCCGCCGCCAGCCAACACAAAGAACAATACCGCCACGATCACAACCGCCGCCACCGTCAAAAATACGATAATAGCCGTCAACCGTATCGCGCGTTTGACGTTATATAACTCATATCCATAACTGAACAGATACACACCACCCACATAAAATGGAAACAAGATCGCGATCAAGACCATGCCTGTGTTTTGCGCAAGCTGACCTTCAAACCAGGTCATATATCCCACAAGGATGATGACTGCCAATGCTCCCAATGCCACCAATCCACCAGGGATCAGGATGTGTAATGGCTTCCCCGGTTGGGACTCATCGTGGTCATAATCAACGACTTCACGTGTCTTATGTGCAACATCTCTGGCACGATATTGAGATTGGGGCATGTTTACTCCTTACTTGTTCAACTCGTCCGCGGTTTCTTCCATTTGCTTCAAGATCAACGGGACCTGACCATCGGTCAACTCCGGGTGACGAATCGTATCAAACATATCACGAAATCCATCACCCATCATTATCTTTACGATTCTCCACGATGAAAGTTTCGGTGTAGTCTTTCCCGCAGGAAGTAGTTGAACAGCCTGGGTCCATTGCGGATGAGAAGCGGAATAATCGCCAAGCAGATCCATCGTCGAGGAACGCAGCGGGAAGAGATTCGTACTCTGTACCCAGCGTGCTTGATTCTCCGCTGAAAGGATCCACTGCATGAAAATCCATCCGGCAAGTTGGGTCACATCATCTGATTGGAACATCACAAACGACGAACCATAAACAGTGAACGCAGATGTCTCTTTGCCGGGGAAGGGTAGGATGATCCAGTCATCAGAATTCCCCAACACACCGAACGCGCGAGATTGATCTACAAATTCTTCCAGGCTTGCCGTTGCGAACAAAGCCCGTCGAGACGCAAAGCGATCATACACAAACCCTTCGTTAGTTGAAACCCAGGCGCAACCTTTCTGCTGCAGTGTCTTCAGCCACTTGAACGCCTCAATGTTACCCGGCGCCATAAAGCGATAACCATCTTCTTCCTGCACACCACCATCGAAGGCCAGCATCCATGAAAGCGCTGTCATAGCATGATCATCGATCAGCCAGCCGCCGAGTGCGTCATTGTCTTCATCATCGTCTTTACCCAAGGCAGCATGTGCAGCACACGCCTGGCGCTCGAAGTCAGAAAAAGTTTTGGGCGTGGAATCAAATCCCAGTTCACGCGCCCAGGTTTGATTGTAGAGAATGAAGCGCGCTGTCCGTTGGGCGGGCATCCCGAGGCGGACGCCATCCACTTCGTCCTGCATCCAGATCACAGACGGGAAATCTGAAATCTCCAACGAGCTGATGCCGAAGATCGGGTCTTGGACATAGGCATTCAGATCGACAACATGGTCGCGCCATGCAACTGCATATTCAGGTAGGGCAACGACGATATTCGGGTTCGCAGATTCTGCCAGCGCCGCATCGGTTTGCGAATACAACTCACTGTAATTGGATTTGCTCTCCGCGCTGACAACAATGCCCCACTCATTCTCGGTATTGAACTGCGCAACCTGCGACTCGAACAGACTCGCCTCAGCGCCAAACCACGGATGCCAGATCGTGACCTGCGCTCCGCGCAGCGCTTCTTCATCGACGTTCAACTTGCTCGTCACAGGAGTGGCAGTGTTCTTCGCTGACGCATCTTCCGTGACCGATGGGCGTGGTGTACGTGTTGGCTCAACCGTCTCTGAAGTTGTACAAGCAGTGAGAATAACTGTTGATATAAAAGTAAGCAATAAAAATTTTCGAATGATCTGCATTTAATAAACCACCAGGGGTATGGGAGTGAACAGTAGGATAAAGATGATTAACATGCTATAACCGATCTTACGGCGGACTGGGTCAAGCTCTGTAATATCATCCAGTGGCTGCGAGCGGACATTGCCCAGCCAAAACAACAGCATGATCCAGATCAGCCAACTCAAGTTAAGCGAATCAAGCGACAATGTAAATAACGCAGGGAGAAGCATCAACCCGACCAAAACACCGATCGCCACCGGGAAGATTTTCTTTGCCCTCTCACCAAACAATCCATATGCAACGTGACCACCGTCCAATGTGCCAACAGGAACCAGATTGAGAGCCGTCACGAGCAAGCCCGCCCAGCCAGCCAATGCAACGGAATGAAGCTGTACATCCAATCCATTGAACGGAATCGGTTGACCGGAAAGAAAGTAACGGATCCAATAAGCTACCTGAGCCATGTTCTCAAACCCTACTGGTTCAGGGAGTATTTTTCCAAAGACTACGAACTTGGCAAATAAATAAAAGATCGAGTTGCCTTCCAACAATCCTGATGTTCCTGGGAGCGCAGGCTCTATCGGACCAAGCTCGGACAGCCATAATCCAATAAACAACACAGGGATGGCGACGATAAGCCCTGCGATGGGTCCAGCTACACCAACATCAAATAGTATTCGTTTGTTCTTCGGAACGCCACGCATCATAATGAACGCGCCCAACGTCCCCAAAGGACTAATGAACGGGGCGGGTAAAAAGAACGGCAGTGTCGCAGGGACATTGTATATTTTGCATGCAATGTAATGACCCATCTCATGGGCGAGTAGGATGCCCATCATGCTCAATGCAAAGGGCCAACCCGACAAGATATTGAGAAAGAATAATGAGATCGGAAACGAACCATCCGCGGGGATGGATTCGGGCGGGATGTCCACGCCCATTAATAACATGCTTATGATGGTCAAAATAAACAGAACAACATTGACATAAAGTCGCGCTGGTGATTTGGGGGGAGACGGAGTTTGAATCAGGTAGATAACCTGCCCTCCATCTTCCTTGCGAAAGAGCGGGGTAATTCCTAAAGGCTTTACCGCATCTGTCAACTGATCGTAGGCAGATGCCGAATCATCGTTCAATAAGTGACCACGATAACGCGCGATCCATTGTTTGGAGTCACCCGTTGTGACATCCTCCACACGAAAGATACGGGATACGTAACTGGTAAGAATTTCAACTTCAGGAAGGGGCATGAAATACCTTTGTATAAAGTTATCGCGTCGAGTGGAGTTGATGCACACGTCGCATCCATGTAGACGAGATGCATAAACCACGCTTCGACTACGTTTCACTCCGCTCAGCGCGAAATAGGC
>DATDAG010000310.1:0-3023 GCA_036525495.1 Anaerolineales bacterium | reverse complement strand
GATAAAGCAAAATGGAATGAGCCATAATATCGCCCAACCCAGCATAAACCGTGACCTGCTTCGCAGCAGAGGTCGGTGCGCTAAAAGCCAGCTTTGGCTATCTCAAAGCAGTATTCAGAGCTAAAATGCAGGCAGGTTATGCCAATCGTTGAGCAGCCGAAATCTTACCAAGCTGGACTGTGACTCGAGGAAATCTCGAATAAGGGAAAGATTATGGAACTCGTGATTAATAACGTCAGCAAGCAATACCAACAAAAGGTATGGGGATTGCGGAGCTTCAGTTTGGAACTGGGGCCAGGGATCATAGGTTTGTTGGGGCCAAACGGTGCAGGAAAATCTACGCTCATGCGTATCCTAGCTACGATTACCAAGCCCACCAGTGGAACGATTACTTGGAATGGCGCCAACATTGCCACATCTCCAGATGAACTCCGCACAGTGCTGGGGTATCTTCCCCAAGATTTCGGAATATATCCAAACCTGAGCGCAGTTGAGTTCCTGGAGTATATGGCCGCTATTAAAGGGCTGGACAGCCGGACAGCACGTAAACGCATCGACGAACTGCTTCAGATTACAAATCTATTCGAAGCACGGAAACGTCCTTTAGGCGGCTATTCCGGCGGGATGAAACAACGGGTGGGCATTGCACAGGCTTTGCTCAACGATCCGCAATTGCTTATTGTGGATGAACCTACCGTTGGCTTGGATCCCGAGGAGCGTGTTCGGTTTCGCAATCTGCTTTCTGAACTGTCCGGGCAACGAATTGTCATATTGTCCACTCACATTGTCTCGGATGCCGAAGCAACGACGACCCAGATCGCTCTTATTAACCAGGGACATTTGATTAAACACACCACTCCCGAAATTTTATTGCAGGCAATATCAGACAAGGTTTGGGAGTGGATCGTCCCCAGCACGGAACTACCTGATCTCAAGCAGCGATTATTGATCAGCAGCACGACCCGGCGCAATGACGGTGTGCTCGTGAGAGTCATATCAAATGCGTCGCCCTCCGGGCAGGCCCAGATTGTCTCCCCCCGCTTGGAAGATGCCTACCTCTACTTCATTGCCGCCGACAAAAATAAGGAGGGAGAAAGGCAATGAAAACGTGGCGCACACTTTACCACATTACCCGGGCTGATTTCCTTGAACGCACCCGCCGTTACAGTTTCCTGATAACGGTTGGAGTAACAATATATCTTGCCTATCTTTACTTGCCTCCCTCCAGTGCATCCTACGTAACCTTTGGCTTGGGGAATTATCGCGGTGTTTACAACTCAGCCTGGGTGGGAAGCGTTATCGCCGCTCTTTGTATTGTTCAACTTGCTCTGGTTAGTTTTTATCTTATCAAGAATGCTATTGAACGGGATTTCGCCACTGGAGTAGGACAGATTATCGCGACAACCCCTTTGAGCAAGCTGCAATACACCTTCGGCAAGATGTTGAGCAACCTGTTTTTTTTGATGACCATGGTCATCATCATTATGCTGGCGGCCATAGGGATGCAGCTGCTGCGTGGTGAGGTGTTCCAGATAGAGCTCTGGACTTTTGTGGCTCCATTCCTTTTTTTGGTATTGCCGGTGATGGCTTTAGTAGCCGCATTGGCCGTCTTGTTTGAAACAATCTCCTGGCTGAGAAGCGGCTTTGGGAATATTGTTTATTTCTTCTTGTGGGTTATCCTCCTGGCTTCGATAGTGTCGACGGCTGAGCTCGGTAGCACAGATGCGCCGCAGCAGGCTATCAATGAACCTCTCGGTCTGACAATACTTACGTCTAATGTGGTCAATGCTTTTAAGGTAGAACATCCTGAATACGATGGGATTCCACGCGGGGTAACTGTCGTTAGAGCGCCGGTACAGACTTTTGTCTGGGATGGAGTGAAATGGTCTGTTGGTATGGTCCTGAAACGATTGTCCTGGGTCGGAGTGGCGCTTGGATTGACTCTAATCTCGTCTCTATTCTTCCACCGCTTTGATTTATCGCGGGAAAAGGCGAAACGAAGACGATCTAACGACTCAGTAGCTGTTAAAACAGAAGGTCACCCTTTGCTGCCTGCAGTTCCCACCCCGCCCCGGCTTACCACTTTTGAGACACGAGAAACATCAGGGATAAACCTGTTCGGACGCATCGTTCTTTCCGAATTACGTCTCATGCTAAAAGGCCTGCATTGGTGGTGGTATCTGATCGCCATCAGTTTGGCAATTGCCAGTTTCCTTGGTCCCCTTAACATCGCCCGTCAATATATACTGCCTGCCGCCTGGGTATGGCCTGTGCTGTTGTGGTCTGCCATGGGAAATCGCGAAGTGCGGAATCAAACAAACCAACTTGTCTTTTCTGCAGCCCACCCACTAAGACGTCAACTCCCCGCCGCTTTGTTGACTGGGTGGATTGTTGCCCTACTCACTGGAGGCGGTCTGGGGGTGCGCTTTGTCCTTACTAATCAGTGGGGAGCCTTCTCTGCCTGGTTTGTTGGGGCAGCGTTTATTCCATCCCTCGCCATGGCTTTAGGGGTTTGGAGCGGCGGTAGCAAGTTGTTCGAGGTGATATATATTCTTCTATGGTACATAGGCCCCATGAGCCGGGTGGTATTCCTTGACTATATGGGCGTCACGAACGATGCTGTTTCTACAAGAATGCCACTGTACTACATGGTGGTCACGATTCTTCTCTGGGGATTAACTCTGGTTGGCCAGCGAAAACGAATCCGTGTATGAAACCGTGGCTTAAAGAGCGTTGAATAACAGCGACAGAAAATTGTACGGCGCATTTGACCTGCCCCACTACTAAAAAGACATCTTCAAAGTGTCTTTTTTGCTTCTCTGAGCTTTGAACGAAGGGGAAAATTAGATCGATAGTTGCCACTCCAGAGCGGTAAAGCGCTGGGCAACTTTATTGTTATGTACAGCTATCCCGATGGCGCGACGAGAGCCAGTCAGGACACACATATCTCGCGCGCGGGTGACAGCAGTATAGATCAGGTTGCGCTGTAGCATCATGTAGTGCTGGGTTACGACCGGCATGAC
>DATDAG010000309.1:0-6682 GCA_036525495.1 Anaerolineales bacterium | reverse complement strand
CTATGGTATTGACCCCGATGTAGGCATTGCGCTCGACGTCACTCCAACCGGGGACGCGCCAGAATCTCTCAAAATGGAGATGGCGCTCGGCAAAGGCGCGTGCATCAAGATCAAGGATGTCGGTGCGTTATCCGATCCGCGGATTGTGGGATGGATGATCGACACTGCCGAGAAGAATAAAATTCCCTACCAGCGTGAAGTCCTGCTTGTAGGCGGCACAGATGCGCGCGCCATACAACTCACGCGCGGCGGTGTGCCCGCGGGCTGTATCTCCATACCCGTCCGTTACGTTCACTCGCCATCCGAGATGGTGGATTATTCCGATGTGCAGAATTCGGTCAAACTGCTGACCGCCCTCCTGCGCACGCCGATTGAGTTGGGATGAAAACTCATATTTTGTGGATCACGCAACTCTCACTGGTTCTGCTGCTTGCTGGATGCTCGTCCCTCGCCCCGCTCCTCGCTTCGCACACACCGACTCCTGCTCCTGCTTTCGAAGCAACATCCACACCTCAAATTATTCCCACCTCAACTGCGTCTGCCGCGTCCACGCGTCGCCTTTTGCGCGTCTGGCTCCCTCCGCGATACGATCCCGAAGCCGGAACACCCACTGCTGAATTGTTCAAACAGCGTTTGCTTGACTTTGAAGACGAATACCCCGGCATTCAACTCGAGGTGAGGGTCAAATCAGAAACGGATATTCTGAATGCCTTATCTGTTACGAATAAAGCCGCTCCAGAAAATATGCCAGACTTGATCGCATTATCCTACTCCGATATGCACATTGTTGGCTCGGCAGGCTTCCTGCATCCGCTTGATGGGCTGACAACTGTTTTACAAGACCCGGATTGGTATGCCTTCGCGCGTGAACTGGGTCATCTCCAAAACACCGAATATGGCATCCCTTTTGCCAGTGATGTTCTCCTGTCTGTTTACCGCCCATCTGTCTTTACTGAACTGCCCTCCTCATGGGATGCTCTCTTCGAATCAGGGACTTATATGGTCTACTCTGTTTCCGATCCAATGGCGCTTTTCTCACTCTCCCTGTATCTGTCCGAAGGCGCGGAACTAACGAACGATATAGGCGCGGTCACATTGAATGAAGAGACACTTGTCCGTTTGCTGTCATTCCATAAGCGCGCACTCGAAACAGAAACAGCCCTGCCTGCGATACGCGATTATCAAACTGATCTACAATCCTTGCAATACTATCGTGATGGCAGGGCAGATCTGGCTGTGGTTTGGGCATCGAGCGATCTCCAAACCCGAAGCGGAGACTATCTTCCATTATTGAGCTTGGAAAACACACATTACTCGCTTGGCACCGGCTGGGTCTGGGCGCTTGCAGGTTCGAGTGTGGAAAACCAACCGCTTGCCGTGGAACTGGCTTCGTATCTTGTCGAAAGCAGTTTCATGTCCGAATGGACACGTATCTCCGGGTATTTGCCAACCCGCCCCCAGGCATTGGACGGGTGGGAGGATGACGAGCTGGAAGCATATCTCAACGAGGTTTTGCAGTCCGCTCATCCAATCCCTTCGGAAGGTGTTATATCTGTTGTGGGACCGCTAATACAGGGGGCGCTGGTCCGCATATTTAAGGGGGAACAGCCCGATGTTGTGGCGAGAAGCGTGATCGAGAGTTTGAAATGAATCCAGCGGACAAAAAAGAGGCGGCACCATGTGCCGCCTCTTTTTTGTCATTTATTATTGATCTTATTCCGATTTGTCTTCGTTTTTCTTTGGCATGGTTGCCATCAAAAATGCCGCGCCGCCGCCGAGAGCGAACATGCCGCTGGAGGCGGGGCTTGTATATGCGGTCAACCCAATCAGCAACCCGAAGAACCCGAGGGCGAGAGCAATCTGTAATTGCCAGTTTGCCTTGCCATAGGAATCAAAAGTGAATTTACCGAGAGCATACCCCGCAACGAGAAATCCCAATGCCCTGATCAGGAAACCGATCACCCCCAGAATTTGAATAAAGTCGCCCATGTGTATCTCCTTTTAGAAATGGTTTAGATCCATGCCCATAACATCCATGAGCCGATCATGATTATTCCAATTATAAACCTTGCGCCGAATGCCCAACCCCATCCGATCATATATGCCTTCGTGGATTTTATCGCTTCCTCGCGGTTGTTCAACCTTCGCATCTCTGCGAGGAACAGCCCCAGTGGCGCGGCAATCAGACCGACCAGTGGTGTGAAAAATATGCTGACGACGATGCCTGCCGCAAAAGCCAGCAGGATCGAACTCCAGGGAATGAACTGGTCGCGCATTTTTCGCGCGATGATGAGGTTGTCCAGGATGTTGCCGCCGACCATGAACAGGGTGATGATGATGAAGAAAAACCAATCCCAATTGGTCATTTTGTCTGCCGCGTTTTGGATGAGCGCGTAGAACAGTGTGGCGAGCCACATGATCGTGAGCCCTGGAAAGACAGGGACGATCAAGCCCGCCAGCCCAACAAAGAGCACGAAGAGCGTGAGTGTCTCAAGAAGTACCTGTGATACGAATTGAAGCCATTCGGGCATGATAATCCTTGCTTGAGACATCGGAAGTCTCGCAGACTTCCGATGTCTGTTGTTTAGGGTCTGATCACATCCACACCGCCCATCCAAGGGCGGAGCGGTTCGGGGACGGTGATCGAGCCATCCGCCTGCTGGTTGTTCTCCATCACAGCGATCAAAGTGCGTGGAAGCCCCAGCCCCGACCCGTTCAAGGTGTGGACGAAGCGTGACTTGCCTCCGTCTGCGGGACGATACTTTATATTCGCACGACGCGCCTGGAAGTCGCGAACATTCGAGACCGATGAGACTTCCAGCCATTCGTTGCAACCCGCCGCCCAGACTTCGATATCGTAAGTGATCGCTGAACCAAATCCGAGGTCGCCTGTGCAGAGTTGTTTTACTCGATAGGTTAAACCCAGAACGGCACAGGTCGCCTCTGAGTCTTCTCGCATCTTTTCCAGCAGGGCATCCGACTCTTCGGGCTTGGCATACATATACATCTCGACCTTGTCGAACTGGTGCCCGCGTTTGATGCCGCGTACATCTCGTCCAGCGCTCATCTTCTCACGCCGGAAGCATGGTGTGTACCCTGTGTAAAGCAACGGTAATTGCGCTTCGTCAAGTATCTCGTCCATGTGCATGCCGGTCAATGGCACTTCGGCAGTTGGCACAAAATACAGATCTTCCTCATGATCTTTATATAGGTTATCTGCGAACTTGGGTAGTTGACCTGCGCCAAATACCGTGTCTGTCCGCACCATGAAAGGAAGGTATTTTTCTGTGTATCCCTGTTTGATGTGCAGGTCAAGCATGAACGCGATCAGGGCGCGTTGCAGCCTTGCGCCGGGTCCGCTCAGTACGTAGAAGCGTGAGCCTGTGATCTTCGTGCCGCGTTCGAAATCGATAACACCAAGAGCGGGACCAAGATCCCAGTGTGCTTTCGGTTCAAAATCGAATTCGGGGATTTCTCCAACAGAACGCAGGATTACGTTCTCATCCTCGGATTTGCCTATCGGCGTCCGTTCATCCGGGATGTTGGGCAGGGCGCTTGTCAAGGCATTTAACTCCGCCTCGACATCTGCCACTTCCTTATCCAACTCTGAGATCTTGTCTCCGACATCGCGCATCTCAGCGATCTTCTTTTCGCGTTCTGTGGCATCCTTCATTTTGCTGATCTCTTTCGAGACCACATTACGCTCCGCTTTTAGTTTCTCCACTTCGATGAGAAGGGCGCGGCGCTTTTCGTCCAACTTCAGGATGTCATCCACAGAAGATGCATCCATCTGGCGGTTCTTGAGCGATGTGCGTATAAGCTCTGGGTTTTCGCGAATTAGGTTGATGTCCAACATGATGCACCTCCGTGTGCAGAAATAGAATACGCCCCCGGTCCATTTGCAGGACGAGGGGGCGTCTCGTGGTGCCACCTGCTTTTGCCGCCTGCTTCCTTTCCATATGGAAGATGTTTAGGCGGCCTCGGAGTGCGCTGTAACGTGCGCCCGCGTCCCTCTTACGGTAGGCTGGATTGACAATCCAACTTACCCCTGCGAGGGCAACCTGGTGAAGGGGATTTCGCTGTCTGCCCGGTTGTCTCGCATCTGCCGACAACTTTCTGAACGGTTGAACAGGTACTTGTCTTCACGCTGTCTTATAGCTTGTGATTATACACTTCCAGAGAAGGGTGTCAAGCAGGGCAAAGTCAATATAATGGATGGATACCATTTTCATGGAGGTCCTATGTTATCAAAGATGCGAAATTATCCACAACTTGAATCAACAGACATACGCTTGCTTGGCAGACAGGAGCAAGACGGACTGGAGAGTCAATTGTTCGTAATGCAAACGCCATTTGGTGATCGTCGTATGGCGGAATTGTTTCGCCCTGCGGGAAGCGGATCATGCGCCGCGATCCTGTATGTCCACTGGTATGAACCGGAGTCGCATGATTCGAACCGCAGTCAGTTTGTGGAGGATGCAAAGGAAATGGCGAAAGGTGGCGCAGCTTGTCTTCTCATCGAAACATTATGGTCTGATCTTGATTTCTTCCTCAAGCGTACCCAGGCTGACGACCTGCAAAACTCCATGGAGGAAGTTGTGAATTTTCGCCGTGCGATGGACTTCCTGTTATCGCAGCCAGGTGTGGATGCCAAGCGGTTTGCGTATGTCGGTCATGATTTTGGCGGGATGTATGGTGTACTGGCTGGAAGTCTTGACCAGCGCCCAACGCATTATGTTGTCATGGCGGCTGCGCCTCGTTTTCCAGACTGGTATCTGTATCTGCCAAAACTGGAGGGGGATGCCCGGGAAGCGTTTATCAAAGAGATGTCCGAGATCGATCCGATAGTCCACATCCCGGATCTCTTTCCCGCCCCAATCCTGTTCCAGTTTGGGACGAATGATCCGCACGTGCCAAAGGAACGAGCGGAGGAATTCTTTGCATCAGCACGCGGACCAAAGGAAATCAATTGGTATGAGGCGGGGCACGGATTAAATGCGAATGCAACAGATGATAGAAAAGCCTGGTTGAAGGAAAAGCTTGAGTTGTGATCATAGCAGGCAAATGCCCATGGGATAATATAATTCGAAGAGGGGAACAATTATGAGTTTAGTCTGAAGCGGGTTTTTATCCACTAAACAAAGGATTAAGTTGTGGTATATTTTGGTCAGGAGCAATCAACATGAACGAGCGTATCCTGATCATCGAAGACGACCAGCAGATTTTAAAACTGCTACAACGCGGTTTGTCGTATGAAGGCTATACCGTGGACACTGCTACCGACGGGCGCATGGGATTGATTCTTGCGCGCGATCATACACCTGATCTCGTAGTTTTGGATTGGATGTTGCCAGGCATGGATGGTCTGGAAGTTTGTCATCGCCTGCGCACGGGCGGCTCGATTCCCATCTTGATGTTGACCGCAAAAGATACTGTGCAGGACCGTATTCAGGGGCTCGATGCCGGGGCGGACGATTACATGATCAAACCGTTCAACCTGGACGAATTGCTTGCGCGCGTGCGTGCATTGTTGCGTCGGACACAACCTGAGCGTATCCCGGTATTGAAGTTTGCAGATCTTTCTTTGGATACTGGCTCGAGACAAGCTTCGCGTGGATCGCGCACGATCTCGTTGACCGCGAAGGAATATGAATTGCTCGAGTTGTTCCTGCGTCATCCCAAACAGGTGTTGACGCGCGAAGTGATATTCGACCGTGTGTGGGGATATGATTTTGGCGGCGAAAGCAATGTGCTTGAAGTGTACATCCGTTACCTGCGCCAGAAACTGGAGGGTGATGAAGAACCGCGGCTGATCCACACAGTACGCGGAGTCGGGTACGTGATGCGCGAGAATCCCTGATCCCAATCGAAAATCCAAAACCGTAAATCCAAATTTGTAATGTCCCTCACCCAACGCCTGACGCTTCTGTACTCGATTCTGCTGGGCGGTATTTTGTTGATCTTTGGTGCAGGGGTCTTTTTACTTGTGAACACAGTTCTGCTCAGCCAGGTGGATGACAGGCTTGCCGCGACCGCCGATGAATTCATTGCGCTTTCTGGCTCGACCAGTTTGAAGGAAGTAAGATTTGGGGAGATTCCCTCCAATGTGGGAAATGACATTCACGTGCAGGTATGGGGATTGAATGACGAGTTGCAAGATGGTTTCGGGGAATTCGGCAGATCGGGGTGGGCATTGGACCCCTCTAACACTCGAACGAATGAATCGCGATTCCGCGAAGTAACCCATGACGACAAATTGTTGCGTGTCCTATCCGTTCCATTGGGGTATGGAGGGAATCAGATCGCAGTGATGCAAGTTGCAGTGTCCCTTAATTCCATCGAATCTGCCCGCACATACCTATTATATGTTTTGTTCGTGATATGGGTGTATGGCGTCATGATTGTCGGATTTGCCCTCTATCTTACGCTTGGCCAGGCGCTTGACCCGCTCAAGTCAATAGTCGAGACGGCGGAGCAGATCAACCGTGCCGACGACCTGTCGCGGCGTATACCACTCCAAGGATATGAAGAGGGTGAAATAGGGAGTCTGATCCAAACCTTCAATAAAACACTTGAAAGGCTGGAGGTGCTCTTCACATCACAACAGCGATTTTTGGCGGATGTCAGCCATGAGTTACGTACCCCGCTGACCGTCATCAAAGGCAATGTGGATCTGATGCGC
>DATDAG010000308.1:0-6239 GCA_036525495.1 Anaerolineales bacterium | reverse complement strand
TTGTCCGGCTTTTTCCCAGGCGTACCCGCCAAGTTCCATGGCAGTGACGTAGAATGCGCGATTGGGAATTCCGGAATTGATGTGTACACCTCCATTATCGCTCACCGTTTTGACATAGTCTTTCATATGACCCGGCTGTGGGTCTTTGCCTAGAACGGGATCGTTATAAGCAGTTCCCGGTTCCTTCATGGAACGGATGCCAACGCCATTAATATTTTTGGTCAATAAACCCGCGCCGATGATCCAATCCGCTTCGGAAGTGGTCTGGTTGAGCTGCCGTTGTTTGACCAGTGAACCGAATACATCAGACATGGATTCGTTCAACGCGCCGGGTTGGTAGGAATATACAAGTTTGGCTTCGAACTGGGTGACGCCGTGCGTTAGCTCGTGGCCGATGATGTCAATGGCAATTGTGAAGCGGTTGAAGAGGCGCTCACTTTCAGGCTGGTCTTCATCGCCATCACCATAGACCATTTGCTCCCCGTTCCAGAAGGCGTTGTCGTACCCCTTTTTGTAATGGACAGTCGAGTCCATTCTCATGGCGTTGTTGTCAATGGAGTTGCGGTTGTAAATGTCCTTGTAAAGATCGTAGGTTGCGCCGCTGCCATCGTATGCTTCATCTACCGCCGCATCTGATGTGGGACCGTCGCCTTCGTTTCGCGCCGGGGTCCCCGGTAAAGTAGACCCATTCTCTGTGTCATAAACGATCCGTTCCTTCCCGCCGACTGCGGCAAAGCGCGAAACCGCACCTGTAAAATCTGATAGCGCACGCCGCTGTCCGCGCATTTGCTCTGATGTTTTCAGGGTGTTTAAGGCCAGTTCTCTTTGTGACTTTGTACCTTTTGTTGCGATCTCTTCGAGCATATGCGGTGGGACGATACAACTAACCGTGTGATGATGTTTGTGCATGGGGAGAATCCTTTCCTTGGCGAATAAGTTGCGAATGGGTAATGTCAGTATACGTCTTTTCAATGAGAAATTCAATGGCGATTTCGAAGGTCAACGACTTCGCTTATGAATATGCTAAATCAGAAAATCCTTTGCCAGGTACAGGTCTGACCCGAAATTTGTCTGCCAATCGCTGAGGTCCCAAACGGGATGATACATCACGCCGCGTGGAGCGTAATCGATCGAATTTGGTTTCGGGTTGTGGTTTGCCGCGGTCGCTTTTTGAATGAACCAGGGGTGTGTTTCATGCGTGAATTTACCGATCTCCGAACGCTTCATGCCGACAGGCTTGTAAAACACAACATCCCGCTTTTTTGGTGAATTCGGGAATGTTGTGTTGAACACCCATTCTCGCGGCTTGCCGCTTGCGTTTGTTTCGACTTTGACGAGTTGGTGACCGAATACCATGATGCCGAATACGAACGAAGTCCAATTCCTATTCCAGCTATCTCCTTTCGTCCAATACGGACGGTCTGGCACCGTGCCATCTGAATGTCCCACCAGCCAGTTCATCTTCTGGTTGATAGTGAATCCCCATTCCGCCATATCGTTCGGCTGTATGGACTTCAAATAATCCATTGCCTGTCGATCGAGTTTCTGGAACTTATGCACTGCGCCCCAGCCGCCAGTCGGGGAATACAGGTCAATATGGTTGAAGTTCGGACCTGTCAGATTCGTATCCAGCCCCATCAATTCCATTATGATGGGGTCGCCATACCCGCGTGTTTCGAATATTCCCACAGCAGGCGGAGTACTCGTTCGCCGCATCGCAACCGAGACTTTAAGCCTGCTCATTTTGGCTTGAGAGTCCCCGTCAGTGTGATTGGTTGATACCCATCCAAATCAACGCCGAAACTTACTTCCAACGTTGTGCCGGAGACCTCCGCATACGAAGCATAGGACCTTCCCAGGTGCCTGATCGCGATCCAGCCATCCTGCGACACTCCATCCAACTCAGTCACGTGCATCCACTGATCCCCGGTCTGCCCGCGTTGTGACCCTTCGACTGTCAGAGGACTTTGGTAGGTCATAATAAAATCACCCCTTCCTTTGGAACCCGGTGCCAGATAGCCGGTCCTTTCGTAAATCACATTAGGACCTGTCCGTACACTAAGGTTGTTCGAGATCAGATTTGAGATTTTATAAACCGGCATTGCGTCTCCTCATTTTGATTGGTTGCATACACTATCGGAACCTGCACGAAAAACCAGGCTACGGTTCCCTGTCCGCTTGAGATATTATATTACGCTCAATAAAGGTTGTTTTTGTTCCACGCTTTCCCCAACCTTGACCTTGACGCGGTTGACAACCCCATCGCGCGGAGATTTCAACTCGTTCTGCATTTTCATCGATTCAAGGATGAGCAGGACCTGTCCCTTCTTGACTTCCTGACCTTCTTTGATGGGAACTGCGACAACAAGCCCGGGCATGGGTGACTTGAGATGGAATTCACCGCTCTCTGCCACGCCCCCACCTGCCGCGGCACGCAGGCGTTTTTCGCGTTCATCCTCGACTTTGACCGGATATAATCGCCCGCGCAATAATACCTGCCATCCCTCATCATCTTCACGCACATATGCCTCGTGCGATTTGCCGTCTGCGATCAACGAATAGACCGGCTGTCCGCTGACCGACACAAAGTCCACATCAAAAGTTCTCCCGTTGATAATCACATGGTGTTCATCAATGACCTCGACGAGAAAATCCTTGTCGTAAATTGTTGTGATGTATTTCATATTCGATTACCTGTGCATTCTCTCCCAGCGCCCGACCCATTTCCAGTTGCTGGTATCACGTTCATTACGCTGTACGATCTGTGCGGAGCGCTCCGCCGCCTGGTGCGCAACAAGCGTCGCAAGAATGGCGGCGATCTCAGTATGTTTTACGCGGTGCTCCTCTGCCTCCTCCATCGAGAACCGTTCCTCGACGAAGCGCGTATCGTATTGACCTGCCATGAAGCGATGTGAATCCATCATGGTCTGGTGGAAGGGGATGTTCGTCCGTACACCGACGATGCGGTACTCCTCCAGCGCGCGGCGCATCCGCAATATGGCTTGCGCGCGCGTCTCGCCCCAAACGATCAATTTTGCGATCATCGGGTCGTAGAATGCCGTGATCTCAAAGCCCGGATACACGCCCGTATCGACGCGCACGCCGGGTCCTGTGGGGAGCAGGCTGTGTGTGATGACTCCTGTGGACGGCATAAATCCGTTATACGGGTCTTCCGCATTGATGCGGCATTCAATCGCATGACCGTTGAACTTGACTTCCTCCTGCTTGTAACTGAGGGTGCGCCCGCGTGCGATGCGGATCTGTTCCTTCACGATATCAATCCCTGTCACCATCTCCGTTACCGGATGTTCAACCTGAAGGCGGGTATTCATTTCAAGGAAATAAAAATGATTATCTTTGTCGAGCAGAAATTCGATCGTGCCAGCATTGACATAATTCACAGCCAGTGCGGCTTTGACAGCCACAGCCCCCATTTGGTTTCGCAATTCTTCACTCAATGCGGCTGAGGGGGCCTCTTCCAGCAGTTTCTGATGCCTGCGTTGTAACGAGCATTCGCGCTCGCCCAAATGGATGACATTCCCCTGTGAATCTGCAAGGACCTGGATCTCGATGTGACGTGCGCCTTCGACCAGTTTCTCCAGATACACATTGCCATCCCCAAAAGCGGATTCCGCCTCCCGCCTCGCGGACTCAAGGAGGGCTGGCATCTCCTCAATCGACTTCACCTCTCTCATGCCTTTTCCCCCTCCTCCCGCTGTGGCTTTGATCAGTAAAGGGAAACCGACCTTTGGGGCAATACCAAGCAGGTCCTCGTTCGTCATGTTGCCGACATCTTCCGTGCCTGGCACCACCGCCACACCCGCCTTGATGACGGTTGCACGCGCCTCGGCTTTGTCTCCCATTGCCGCAATGGCCGATGGTTTGGGACCGATGAATGAGATATCGTTCTCTTCACACGCCGCTGAAAAATCATCTCGTTCCGCCAAAAAACCATAACCGGGATGGATGGCATCGGCGCCCGATTTTCTGGCAATATCAAGGATCTTGTCCGCACGCAAATACGATTCGCGTGAAGGAGCGGGACCCAGGAGATATGCTTCATCCGCATAACGTACGTGTAGCGCGTGCCTGTCCGCTTCTGAATACACAGCGACGGTTTCGATCCCCACCTCACGGCACGCACGGATGATGCGTACGGCGATCTCACCTCTGTTTGCGACCAATACTTTTTTGAACATGACACCTCTTCACGGCGTCATTGCGAGCGTTTATTGCGAAGCAATCTCAAACTTGTCCGGTGATTGCTTCCCGAAAGTCGCAATGACATGACTACAATGGAATATTCCCGTGTTTTTTCGCGGGATTGGAATCGCGTTTATTGCTCAACATTTCCAGCGCATTGATCAGGCGCGGACGTGTCTCTTTTGGTTCGATCACATCGTCAATATAACCGCGTTCTGCGGCAACGTACGGGCTGGCAAATTTCTCGCGGTACTCCGCCACCAGTTCCGCCTTTCGCTTCACCGGGTCTTTGGCTTTTTCGAGTTCCTTGCGGAATATGATGTTGACCGCGCCATCCGGTCCCATCACGGCGATCTCGGCGGAAGGCCATGCGATGTTCATGTCGCCGCGGATGTGTTTACTGCTCATAACGTCGTATGCGCCGCCGTATGCCTTGCGTGTGATCACTGTCAGCTTGGGGACTGTCGCTTCACAGTACGCATACAATAGTTTTGCGCCGGAACGAATGATCCCGTTATGCTCCTGGTTTGTGCCGGGCAGAAAGCCGGGCACATCCTCGAGGGTCAGGATCGGGATATTGAACGAGTCGCAAAAGCGGACGAAGCGCGCCGCCTTCTCGCTCGCATCAATATCCAGCACCCCAGCCAGGATGGCGGGCTGGTTCGCCACGATGCCGATGGAATGCCCGCCCAGGCGTGAAAATCCCACAACGATATTTTGTGCATAATTCTCATGGATCTCGAAGAACTGACCGTTATCTACAACCAAACGGATGACATCCTTGATGTCGTAAGGTTTGTTGGGGTCGTCCGGGATGATGGTATTCAATGCCTCATCCATGCGAAGCGGATCGTCACCACCTGCCATGAATGGCGGGTCTTCCATGTTGTTTTGCGGCAGATACCCCAGTAATTTGCGGATCAGGTAAAGCGTATCCGCCTCGCTGTCCGCCGCAATATGGCATACTCCCGACTTTTCCGAGTGTACGCTTGCGCCGCCCAGTTCCTCCTGCGTTACTTCTTCGTGTGTCACCGCCTTTACCACATCTGGTCCCGTCACGAACATATAGGAAGTATTGCGTGTCATGAAGATGAAGTCCGTCAGGGCGGGGGAGTATACCGCGCCCCCCGCGCATGGTCCCATGATGGCGGAGATCTGTGGTATGACCCCGGATGCAAGCGTATTGCGTAGGAAGATGTCTGCATAGCCTGCCAGCGAGACGACGCCTTCCTGAATGCGCGCTCCGCCCGAATCGTTCAAGCCGATGATGGGTGCACCGTTCTTCATTGCCATATCCATGATCTTGCAGACCTTTTCGGCATGAACCTCCCCCAGACTTCCACCGAACACAGTGAAGTCCTGCGAAAAGACATATACCAAACGACCCTCCACCGTCCCCCAGCCTGTCACCACAGAATCGCTCATGAACTTCTGTTTGTCGAGATCGAAGTCATGCGTGCGGTGCTGGACAAAAGCATCCACTTCACGGAATGATCCCTTGTCGAGCAAAAGGTCAATGCGTTCGCGCGCGGTCAGGCGCCCTTTTTTGTGCTGGGTCTCGATCCGTTCTGGTCCGCCGCCAAGACGTGATCTAGCTCGTTTCTCATGCAGTATCTGGTTTTTCGACTGGTTGCTCATGTTCCTCTCTTTTGGTGAAAAAAGATTTGATTCCTGGAAGAGTTGCATAAATCCAAGTGACGGCGATGACAAGTATCGAGCAGGTCAACGCGAATGGCAGGTTTGCCCGTGATGGCTGAAAAAATATGCGCTCCATCCAATATTCTATCAGCCAAATCAACGCGGAAGTTACAAAAGCCGGAAGCGCCCATTTTCTCCTGCGCCAGATGCCAGATAGGAGGACGCTTCCCGCGAGGCCCCAGCCTGCTCCCGTTATGGATAGATACAGCGGGCTGAGACTTGTCTCGAATTCTACCAACACATCCCACGCTCGCAATGCCGCAACAAAACGGACCACACCCCACACTGATAGACTTAACACCATGCATAGGAGCAGGGTTACACCGAAAGGTCTTTTC
>DATDAG010000307.1:0-6009 GCA_036525495.1 Anaerolineales bacterium | reverse complement strand
AGTTCTGCGCAAGCTTGAATAAGATGCTCACAGTTATCCATAATCAGCAGGACCCGCCTTATCCGCAAGAAATTAGTAAGGCGTTCTAAATAGGACCAGCTCGAACGCTCGGCCAACCCCAATGTTGTTATCATAGCCTGCGGCACCAAAGTCGGATCCGCAAGTGAAGCAAGTTCCACAAGCCACAAGCCGTCTGGATAATCATTCAATAGTTTTAATCCCACTTGCAGCGAAAGGCGCGTCTTGCCAATGCCGCCTGCTCCTGTGAGAGTCACAAGCCGACTCTTTGCAAGGAGATCAATAACCTCATTTTGTTCGTTTTTCCGTCCGATAAAGGATGTGGTTGCGGCGGGTAAATTCGTGTAAGGGAAAAGGATCGAAGCACGCCAGGGCGAGTCCACAAAACTCTCATTTGGCGCCTTTGTCCAATCGCCGCGCGCATATTTCAAAAAGTTTGATTGTTCGTCTGGGGGGATTTCAAAAATTTCAGCTAAGCGCTCGACAACTTGCGCGGAGGGACGGCGTTCTTCCGCTTCAAACTTACGTAGCGCGCTCGTTGAGCAATTGATTCGCAGGGCGAGTTGATCCTGTGTCAGGCCTAGTCGGCTGCGCTCTCGCTTAAGCCATTCTCCGAAAGATACTTTAAATGTATCCTTTTCCATAACACTGTGTCACTTTTGTGTCACTGAGCGACACCTTTGGCTGCCCAATACCTTGTAAAATGCCACATGGATAAAGTATACCATCTAGCCAATTTGGCAGATCATCGATGTCCATAATCTTTAACGGAAAAAAGGAGAGCGCTATTATGCAACAAACACATACGATGTTCCCGGGCTTGTCTGTCTGGAAACGAGGACATTTCCTCACCTTTCTGCTGGCCGTGAGCCTGCTCATGAGCCTGACTGCTCCAAAGGCTGCGGCGATGCAAGCCTCCAGTTCCTTTGAAGCAACATTTGCGGGGACCTTCCAGATAACGGAGGATGTAGGAAATTCCCCCGTGTTTGTCGTCCAGGAGGCAGGTTCCGGCGATGAGCAAACGTTTGGGGATTTTACCTATACAACATATTTGCTCCAAAATCTTGCCCGTATCCCACCCGGTTGTGGTCGTTCCAGTTCAACCGGCGTTGGCGGCTCCGCCGAGTTGAGTTTCGCCGATGGAGTGATAAATCTAAGGCGCATCTCAGGGACAGTTTGTTTTGCGTTTCCAAACATTAACGTCGAGGAGTCGTGGGTGATCGCCAGCGGTACAGGAAATTATGCCGGGGCTACAGGCACATTGTCGAGGCAACTCGTCGGGAACGTGATCAGCGGGGTGTCAAGTGGGATGATCAGCGGAACCATTAACCTGGTTGATTAAGTCAACCGCTGCAGGTCACGCCAAACCAACACGCCTTACCGTTGTATCCCCAATTTCCAGACCTGCTCATCTCAACTTCATACTCCGCGAGAATATGTCAATATGCCCCATCCTGATATTTAGGATGGGGCATGGTTACATAAACTCGAATGCACACATTAAGTTTTACATTCGGCGAGAATTGACTGTCGCTCACTGCGTACACACGCTGCGCGATTTCTGCTTAGAATCCTTCGAGCCTACTCAGGTCTGCCACCCCGCTGGATAACGAGGCGATACTTTGCATTAACCCAATCCTGTTTTCGCGCAATTCCTTTTCTTCAGCCATCACCATGATCTTTTCAAAGAATGTTGTGATCGAAGGAATAAGTTTCTGGACAGCGCCAAGAAGCGCATCCACATCGCCGTTGAAGTCTGTTTTCTGAAGATTAAGCACTTCGAACAATGTCCGTTCCTCCACTTCGCGCAGGGATTTCTCTTTGACCTTATAAGCATTTTGATCGCGCGTAATACGGACACACCTCGCGAAGCTATCCAAAATCGTAGACCAATCTTCGCGTCCCACCCAGGCGGACAGCTGCTTCACCGCACGAGCCGATGCCGCAGGGTTGGCGGATTGCTCCGCAAGCACAGCCTCGACGACATCATGCTTGTATCCCAGATCCTTCAAGACAACGGATAAACGTCCTGTGATGAACTCAAGTATCTTCGCTTGCGCTTCATCATTGACTTCGATGGGCTGCGTCTTCGCAGATTTTTTCACTGCGTCGACAAGGTCAAAGTCAACATCATGTTCTATGAGCGGTTGGACAACGCCTATAGCGGCACGGCGCAAACCAAACGGATCTTTCGTGCCTGTGGGAACCAATCCCGCCGCAAAGAGACCGACTAACGAGTCCAAACGATCTGATATCGCAACAGCCAATGCGACTTTACTTGTTGGGACAGTCAAATACTGTTGGCCAATCGCATCAGAAGATGAGTGTGTTTCTCCTGAACGCAAAGCATATTCACTTCCAATAACTCCTTGTAGGGAGGTCATTTCTGTTACCATAAATGTTGATAAATCTGCTTTTGCTAAATAGGTTGCCCGTCTCGCATCTTTCTTTTCATCTTCGGTTAATCCAAAATATGGTTCTAATTCCAACTCTAATTTGGACATTCTGTCTGATTTATCCAACATTGACCCAAGTTTGGTATGGAAAGTCAACGAAGCAAGTTTGGGGCGATATTCTTCCAACTTGCGTTTGACATCCTCGCGCACGAAGAAGTCCGCATCCGCAAAGCGCGCGCCGAGAACGTGTTCGTTGCCCTCGCGGACGGTGTTCACGCCGATATCGTCACCGTTTCTGATCGCGATGAAATGGGCCTGTAGGGGCGAGTCATGACTCGCCCTTACGCTTTGCACAGGGAAATAGCGCTGATGTTTCTTCATCACTGAGATCAATACATCTCTAGGCAATGAAAGGAATTCTTCATTGAAACCACCCATGACCGCGGTGGGCATTTCGATCAGGTTGGCGACTTCGTTGAGCAAACCTTCTTCGATGATGGCTTCCCCACCGACCAAAGACGCAGCTTCATTGACTTGTTCAACAATAGAAGCTTTTCTTTCTTCTTTATCCAACGTGATACCCGATTCACGAATCACGTCAAAATATTTGTCAGCAAAGGAGATTTTTATTTCGGGTGAGTCGTAGGGGCGAAGTCCACGGGAAGTGTTGCCAGAAGCAACGCCTGCATATTCAAACGGGATGACCATATCACCGAGTATCGCAACATACCAACGAATGGGACGTGAGAACGCCACGCCTGATTCATTCCAGCGCATGGACTTTTCGAACTTGATGCTCTCGACGAGTTTGGGCAAGGATTCGGCCAGGATTTCGGGAGTCGGGCGTCCCTTTTGTTTGACAACGGCGAAGACGTATTTGCCTCCGCCTTCTTCGCGGATTTCGAGGTCTTCGACTTTGATACCGTTTTTCCTAGCAAAGCCTTCCGCCGCCTTTGTGTAGGTCACGTTTGCAACGTGACTTTCACCGCCAACAGACTCTGTCACGTCAGAGACGTGACCTACGATTGCTTTGTCCGCGGGCGGACCCTTGACGAGGTCTTCGCGGTCAGGTTGATTCGGGGAGAGCGAGTCGATAGAAACGACGAGCCGCCTCGGGGTAGTGAAGACGCGGACATCGCCGTGGTCAAGATAAAGTTCTTTGAGGAGAGTCGGCACACGGGAGGATAGGGCTTCGTAGGCTGTATCGACGTCATTTGCAGGTAATTCCTCTACTCCTATTTCGAGGAGGAAGGTTGCAGGTTTGGTGGGGACTTCTCCCTGACCCTCCGCCCTCTCCCGCTGGGAGAGGGGACTCGTTTCTTTGAGAAGAGGATATTCAAGTTCTTTGCGCTGTTCTTCGTAGCCCTCTGCAACACGTCGGGCAAGTTCGCGCATGCGGCGGAAGAAGGCTTGACGTTCGGCAACGCTGATGGCGCCGCGGGTGTCGAGGATGTTGAAGGAATGCGAGCATTTAAGGACGTAGTCGTGCGCGGGGACGATGAGACCCTGCTCGAGGCAGGCGTCGGCTTCGGCGGAAAAGAGATCGTACATGGCGCGGACGCGTTCGACGTCGGCGGTCTCGAAATAATATTTGGAGTGTTCGAACTCCTCGCGGCGGCGGATCTCGCCGTAGGTCACACCTGCACCGTAGTCTTCATCCCAGATGGCTTTGGCGTTGTTGAGCGCGATCAGGATACGTTCAAGCCCGTAGGTGATCTCAACCGAGACGGGGTCGAGCGCCACGCCGCCCATCTGCTGGAAGTAGGTGAACTGCGTGATCTCCTGCCCATCGAGCCAGACCTCCCAACCCAAACCCCAGGCGGAGATGGCAGGCTGTTCCCAGTTGTCCTCCACAAAGCGGATGTCGTGCTGGCGCGGGTCGATGCCGAGCGCTTTGAGCGAGTCGAGGTAGAGTTCCTGCGGATTCCCCGGGTCGGGCTTGAGAATGACCTGAAACTGGGTGTGCAGTTGAAAGCGGTTGGGATTCTCGCCGTAACGCCCGTCATCAGGGCGGACGGACGGCTCAACGTAACCGACGTTCCACGGTTCAGGACCGAGCACGCGCAGGAAGGTGTTGGGATTCATCGTCCCTGCACCGACCTGGGTGTAGTATGGCTGGGTGATCAGGCATCCGTGTGCCGCCCAGAAGTCTTGTAGTTTGAGAATGATTTCTTGGAAAGATGATTTTGGCATATTGAGATACTTCGCTCAGTACAGGTTTCAGATTCACGATTGAGGATTTGGGATTAACAGGGAAATTATAACGTATCAACTGATTTCAACAAACAAAGACAGGGGGGCTCGACATGGCTTTCTCATTATCCGAACTCTTGGATAGGAATTTCACAAATCCACCAAATTTCATGTGATTTCCGCCCAAATTGCCCCTAAACGCCATATCGTTTAAAGTTTGTCAAGCGATAATGAGAAAACCATAGGGGGCTCGACTTTGATTTCCATCGTTTTTTTAAACACAAACAATCACTTTGCTTGTTAGCATAAGCAAAGTGATTGCCTCACGGATACAGACTAAGATCATCTAAATAAAAGTACTTGTTTAGCGTTCAGAGAATTTGTCCTATCTGTGGTGGTCGCATTCGGTTTTACCATCGTGACGCCTACAGGTACGGCTAGCACAGATGGTGCTAGGTGGCTTTCTAGCGACTTGACTGCCCCATATGCCGTTTTCCTGCTTTAGACGCTAAACAAGAACATCCATCCTTTGCAGATTGATATGATTATATATTACACAGACATGGTCCGTAAACAAACCAGGGGTGATAAATCCACTCCATATTATTTGATAGAAGATGATAGCGCCTTCGGTTAAAATACATTGCGGAGATAAAATGAGAAAAGTTGCCATACTTGGAATCGGTCAAACAAAAATCGATGAACACTGGGACCTCTCCCTGCGCGAGATCGGCGGCAATGCGGCTTTTGCCGCCATGCAGGATGCGGGCATGGAAAAGGTGGATGCGCTTTTCGTCGGTAACATGCTTTCATCCACCATCAGCGGGCAGAACCAACTGGGGACTTTCTTTTCGGATTGGATCGGACACTGGGGACAGGAAGCCGTCAAAGTGGAAGCCGCATGCGCTTCGGGCGCGGCGGCACTTCGTTCTGGACTAATGGCTGTTGCCTCCGGCGACATCGACTCTGCGCTGGTAGTTGGCGTGGAAAAAATGACCGATAAAGCCGGGCGCGATGTCACCTCTGCCCTTGCCACCGCGGCAGATGCAGATTATGAACTGGAACAGGGCATTTCATTTGTCGGACTGAACGCGCTTATGATGCGGAGATATATGCACGAGTTCGGCTGGAAGCATGAGGATTTCGCTCCTTTCTCGATCAATGCACATGCCAATGCCATGCACAACCCATTCGCGCGCCTACATCAAAAGATCAACCTGGACCAATTCGAAAAGTCGAGCATGGTGGCAACACCGATCAATTTGCTGGATGCTTCACCCATCGGCGATGGCGCGGCGGCGGCGGTCATCGTTCCGGCGGAGAGAGTGGCGTCAGTGAAGGGAAGGGCGCGGGTGGTGGTGGCAGGCTCGGCGTCCGCTACCGATTCGATTGCAGTCCATTC
>DATDAG010000306.1:0-13245 GCA_036525495.1 Anaerolineales bacterium | reverse complement strand
AATGCCCCAAGAAAGTTGTGGACGATGTTTTCGAGGCGGGCATGGGCACACGCAAGGCGGTCTACACTCCCTTTGCGCAGGCGGTTCCCAAGTATCCGGTCATTGACCGCGAGAACTGCACTTACTACATCAAAGGCACGTGTAAAGCCTGCGAGAAGTTCTGCCCCACGAACGCGATTGCCTTCGACCAGGAAGACGAGATCATCAATGTCAACGTTGGCAACGTCATCCTTGCGACAGGCTACGAGACATTCGACGCGAGTCGCATGGCTCAATATGGCTATGGCAGATTGCCGAACGTATTCACCAGCATCGAGTTCGAGAGGATGTGCAACGCGTCGGGACCAACGAACGGGGAGATCCTATTACGAGATGGGAAGACCAGCCCGAAGGCAGTCGGAATCGTGCACTGCGTCGGGAGCAGGGACAAAAACTACAATGAGTACTGCTCGGTCATCTGTTGTATGCAGGGATTGAAATTTGCCCACCTTGTCCACGAACGCACTGGCGCCGAAGTTTACAACTTCTATATTGACATGCGTAGCCCGTTCAAGGGATACGAAGAGTTCTATCAGCGTGTGCTGGAGGAGGGCACGCACTTCATCCGAGGCAAGGTTGCTGAGATAAATGACGCTCACCGCACGCCCGAAGAGGAGGGGAAGTTGATTGTCCAGGTCGAAGATACGCTGGTGGGCGTGCAAATGCGCATCCCGTTGGATATGGTCATCCTGTCCGTGGCACTCGAACCCCGCCGCGATGCCAAGGAGACTGCCAAAGTGTTCGGTCTCTCTTGCAGCGCAGATGGCTGGTTCATCGAGAAGCACCCAAAACTGGATCCGGTCTCTACTATGACGGAGGGGATTCTCATCGCAGGGTGTGTGCAGGGACCGAAGGACATCCCGGCCACCGTCGCGCAGGGAGCCGCGGCAGCCGCGCGTGCGATCGGCAAGATCAACGCAAAAGAAATTACCCTTGAACCTGTACGGGCCAGTGTGATCGTAGAAAAATGTTCCGGTTGCCGCATTTGCAACGGATTGTGTCCGTTCAATGCCATTACATTCCTTGAGGATCACATGGTGACCGAGATCAACGCTGCTTTGTGTCAGGGCTGTGGCACTTGTGTGGCGGCATGCCCGGCTGGTGCGATCACTGGAACCGGTTTCAGTAACGATCAGATCATGGCGCAGATCGATGGCTTGCTATTGCTGAACGTTGGCGCCGAGCCTGTCCACGCATGAGGAGGAACAATATGAATAACAACGATACTTTTGAACCCACGATCATCGGTTTCACCTGTAACTGGTGTTCCTACCGTGCGGCAGACCTGGCGGGCACAGCACGCATGAAATACCCGCACAACATCCGCCTGATCCGCCTGATGTGTTCAGGCAGGCTCGATCCCACTTTTGTGTTCAAAGCCCTGGCTAACGGCGCAGACGGAGTGATGATCACGGGTTGTCATCCGGGAGAATGTCACTATCTTGAACAAAACTACAAAGCCCTGCGGCGTTTCCACTTGATGCGCCGCACGATGAAAGGTCTGGGCATCGAGCCGGAGCGCGTAAAATTAGTTTGGGCAAGCGCGGCGGAGGGCAGGAAATTTGCCACGGAAGTCGGAAACTTCGTGGAAGAAATCCGTTCTCTTGGTCCGCTCAATTGGGGGATGTCAAACGGACGTTCATCCCTTGATGGAGGTCCAACGACCATCGAACCTGCTCCAGACCTAAAGGAGGTGCCAGCATGACTGCCAATGGTAACAAACCAAAATTCGCAATGTACTGGGCGGCATCCTGCGGCGGCTGTGAGATCGCGGTACTGAACATCCATGAAAAGATACTGGATGTGGATGCGAACTTCGACGTTGTCTTCTGGCCCGTCGCGATGGACGCGAAATACAAGGATGTCGAAGCCATGGAGGACGACTCGATATTGCTGACTCTCTTTAACGGCGGTATCCGCAACGAAGAGAATGAACATATCGCCAAACTCATGAGGCGGAAATCCAAGATACTGGTCGCATTCGGCTCTTGCGCCTGCGAAGGGTGTATCCCCGGTCTGGCAAACCTGAGCCCGGTCGGTGACATCGTCCAGACTGCGTTCAATACCCTGACTACGGACAACCCCAACCAGATCTACCCGCGCACCTCATATGATGTGCCTGAAGGTGAATTGCAAATTCCGAAACTGGCACCGATCCTGCGCACGCTGGATCAGGTTGTGGACGTGGATTACTACATGCCGGGTTGCCCCCCTGAATCGCACCAGATCGCGGCGGTGGTTGACCTTGTGATAAAAGTTGTAAAAGGCGAGGCGGAATTGCCGCCAAAAGGTGCGGTCATTGGCGTGGGCGACTCGACAGTATGCGATGAGTGTCCGCGTGCCCGAAACGTGAAGACGATCAAATACTTTAAGCGGATTCAAGACATCGCCCCGGTCGACCCGGACCTGTGCCTGCTCGAGCAGGGAATCCCATGCAATGGTCCAGCTACCAGAAGTGGTTGTGATGCGCGTTGTCCGGGAGTTGGGGCACAGTGCATCGGTTGCTACGGTCCGGCGGAAGGCGTGGTGGATTATGGCGCTCGGTTGATCACAGCCTTTGCGTCAGTCATCGACGCGAACGAACCGGAGGAGATAGATCGCATCCTGGACGGCATCCCAGACCCAGCCGGGCAGATGTATCGCTTCAGTTTGGCAGGATCGCAATTGAAGGCAAATCGCAATGCCTGGGCAAAAGAAAAGGCATAGGAGGTACTCATGACACAACGAATCAGCATTGACCCCATCACCCGCCTTGAAGGTCATGGCAAGATCGAGATCTTTCTGGACGAGGGCGGCAACGTTGCCAACTCGTACTTCCAGATTCCCGAACTGCGCGGCTTCGAACGATTTGTAGTTGGAAGACCCATCGAGGAAATGCCTCTGATCACCAATCGAATCTGCGGAGTCTGCCCGGAGGCGCATCACATGGCGGCATCCAAAGCAACGGACGCGGTCTATAAAGTGGATCCTCCGCTTACGGCGAAGATGCTGCGCGAATTGCTTTACTCCGCGTTCTACTGCACCGACCATACGACCCATTTCTATGCGCTTGCAGGTCCCGACTTTGTAATGGGACCCGATGCCCCTGTTGCAGAGAGGAACATCCTCGGTGTGATTCACAAAGTGGGTTTGGAGATTGGGGGCAAGGTCATCCAGATGCGCAAGTATGGACATACGGTTGTCGAGATGCTCGGAGGGCGCAAGGTGCATCCATGCTCGTCCATCCCTGGCGGAATTACGAAGGGTATCATCGAAGAACAACGCAAAGAGATCGAAGAGATGGGACGCTGGGCGGTCGAATTCGCACAGTTCAGCCTGAAACTCTTCGATGACATTGTGCTGGGCAACAAACAATATGTGGATCTGATCCTTGGCGATGTGTACACTCACAAGACCTACTCCATCGGCTTGGTGGATGCCTTCAACAAGGTCAACTTCTACGACGGCACAGTGAGCGTTGTTTCACCGAGCGGGAAACGCATCGGCAAATACGGCCCCGACGATTATACCGATTGGATCGCGGAACACGTTGAACCGTGGACCTACCTCAAGTTCCCGTATCTCAAGAAGATCGGTTGGAAGGGTTTCGTAGACGGGGAAGACTCAGGCATTTACACCGCCACGCCGCTCTCGCGCCTCAACGCTGCCGATGGAATGGCAACGCCTCTTGCGCAGGAAGAATACGAAAAATTCTACGAGACGCTGGGCGGCAAGCCTGTCCATCAGCGCCTCGCCACGCACTGGGCGCGCCTGATCGAATTGCTCTACGCGGCGGAACGCTGGGTGGAACTTGTCACCGATCCTGAGATCACATCGCCTGACGTTCACAGGAAACCGACCGAGATTCCAACGGAAGGAGTCGGCATTGTCGAGGCGCCGCGCGGGACTCTCACGCATCATTACTGGACCGATGAACGGGGCGTTGTGACCAAAGCGAATCTCATCGTAGGCACTACCAACAACTACGCTCCGATCCAAATGTCTACAAATAAAGCCGCGACCAGCCTCATCAAGAACGGTAACGTGACCGAGGGGCTGCTCAACATGGTGGAGATGGCATTCCGCGCGTACGATCCATGCTTTGGGTGCGCGACACATTCTTTACCTGGCCAGATGCCTCTTGAGGTCACCATCAACGATGCGGACGGGAATCCCATTGAAGTGTTGAAACAATTTTGCTAGTGTTGTTGGAAAGACGTCCCGCAGGTTTGTTTGGGCAGGTGTCCTTTCAGTGGAAGCCTGCGGGACGTTGAACAAATTCCTTGCGTGGAATCAAGCTCAAGTTAGGAGCGAAGCGGATCTTTATCCAATGAAAACTTTGATCGTTGGACTTGGCAATCCCATATTGGGTGATGATGGTGTCGGTTGGAAGGTTGCGGAGGAAGTGTGCAAGCATCTGCCCGAGGCTTTGCGCGTGGATGTGGAATGCCTGTCGCTTGGCGGCATCAGCCTGATGGAACACCTCATTGGGTATGACCGTGCAATCCTGGTGGATGCATTCGAAATGGATGCGCCGGCTGGTTCGATCTCGGTGTTGAAGTTGAGTCAACTACCCAATTACTCGGCGTTCCACATCACCAGCGCGCACGATACATCCCTGCAAAAGGCGATGGACCTGGGTAGGGAAATGGGCGCGCACCTGCCGGATGACGTTATGATCGTTGGGATCGCAACAGAACATATCCATGATTTTACCGAGGATCTCTCGCCGCCTGTTGCCCGGGTTGTACCGTGTGTTGTGAAGATTGTGCTCGATCTGCTCAGGGAAATTTCAATTGAAGAGGAATACAACGGTCACCCGCAAGGATGACAAAGCAGTACAACTGAAATGGTTTAGACTGGAAGTGGGGAGATGTATCAGGGAAAATATTGAGTTTTTGCCTTCAAAAATTGGAGAAAACAGGTCATTTACCAAATATTCATGTAGATTTTGTGACGAATGACATTATTGTGTTCAACCTTAGAATTTGTTAAACTAAACCCAATAAAAACCACTCATATTGTCCAATTTTGTGCCTTTTTTCACAATTGAATAAATCACAGCCTTCATAACGCCGGTTACCTGTTCACTAGATGGAAGGAGGTTTATATGCTGGGTACCAATATCCGCACGACGACGAGTCAAGGGGGTGTTTCACGTCGGGATTTCCTGAAGTTTTGTTCCTTGATGACGGGGGTGCTGGCATTGCCTCGTTCATACACGAGGATGATCGAGAACGCGCTTGAAACCAAACAGCGTCTGCCGGTGATATGGCTGGAGATGCAGGATTGTGCTGGTTGCACCGAGGCATTGCTCCGTGCCACCCAGCCAACGGTGGGGCAGCTTGTGCTTGACGTCCTCTCTGTGGATTATCACGAGACCATCATGGCGGCTTCCGGCAATCTTGCTGAAGAGGCGAAGCAGGCAACGATCGATGCAGGCGGTTACCTGCTCGTGGTGGAGGGTTCGATCCCGGTGGGGGATGGGGAATATTATTGTACGATCGGGGGCAAGTCCTCTCTGCAGCTTCTCAACGAAGCCGCGGCGAATGCGGCGGCGGTTGTTGCAGTGGGCAATTGCGCTGCATTTGGCGGATGGCCCTATGCAGTCCCGAATCCCACCAATGCTTCCTTCGTGACAGAAATAATCAAGGACAAACCTGTAATGAATCTGCCGGGTTGTCCGTATAACCCCGTCAATCTGACTGCCGCGGTTGTGCACTTCCTGACCTTTGGCGAGCTCCCTGCCATGGATGACCTGCACCGTCCTCTGTTCGCCTATGGAGCATTGATCCATGATAATTGTCCGCGACGCGGTCATTTCGATGCTGGTGAATTTGTGGTTGCCTGGGGTGATGAGGGGCATAAAAAGGGATGGTGCCTGTACAAACTGGGTTGCAAGGGACCTGTCACTTACCACAACTGCCCTGCCGTGGAATATAACGATGGGACCAGTTGGCCCATCAAAGCCGGTCATGGATGCATTGCCTGCTCCGAACCAAACTTCTGGGATCTGGGGATCTACAACCAGGCAGACCTCCAGCGATATGCGCCTCCCAACACCTATGCACCGGTGCAACTGCCTACGCAGAAAATTGATCCTGCCACTGCAGGCGTGATCGGCGCCGCGGCAGGCGCAGCGATCGGCGCGGCAGGGGTGGCGGCATACAAGGCGCTTTCCAAATCGGATGAGGAGGAAGCCCCGCCTGTGACGAAAGCAAAGAAGTAGGAGGGAACTTATGACCATCAGCCGCAGAGATTTTCTAAAAGTTGCCGGGTTGGCTGTGGGGTGCGCGCTTGCAGTTCCAGATACGGTGGAAGCCAGCCCGCTTTCAAAGGATTCGAACGAGCATATTGCCATGCTCTACGACGCGACCGTCTGTGTGGGATGCAATGCCTGCACGATGGCGTGTCGTCAATGGAACGGGACCGAGCCTGAGACGGATGCGCGCGAACTATATGACGCGCCCACGGAGCTTTCAGCCGACACATTCACTCTGATCCAGTTGTATCAGGGCGCGAATGGCGAATCGTTTGTCAAGCGCCAGTGTATGCACTGTGTGGATCCAGCCTGTGTAAGCGGATGCCCGGTGCATGCCCTTCAAAAGACGGCAGATGGACCGGTTGTATACGACCCAGATCGTTGCATTGGTTGCCGCTACTGCCAGTCTGTTTGTCCGTTCCACGTGCCTCGCTTTGAATGGGATGTTGCCCGATTCCCGGTCGTTACAAAATGCCACTTCTGCTATGAGAACCGCATCCAAAAAGGGATTGGTGGTCCCGCCTGCGCGGATCGTTGCCCGACGGGTGCATTGATTTGGGGCAGGCGTGGCGACCTGCTCGCCGAAGCGCGGAAACGCATCAGCGAGAATCCGGGCAAATATGTGGATCAGATTTACGGTGAGGATGACGCGGGCGGCACATCGGTGTTGTATCTGTCCGCAGTCCCGTTTGAGAACCTGGGGCTTGAGGATCTGGGAACACGTCCAATCCCGGAAATCAGTGAAGGGACTGCCAACATCGTCGTGCCAGCCATTCTGATCGGTGGACCGCTCCTGCTGGGAATGGTCCGCCTGACCGCCAAGCGCGGTGGATGGGAGGAAACATGGCCGTTGTAACAAAGTCGCGTGAACAGACACCTGTTTCTTTCTGGCTCCTGCTTGTACTTACATTGATTGGTGTTGGGCTTGTGGTGTATCGTCTGGTCGTTGGGCTTGGACCGACGACCAATCTGAACGACCATTACCCGTGGGGGCTGTGGATCACTATCGACCTGTTCATCATCCCGGTGGCAGGCGCGGCGTTCACAGTATCGTTGATCTCCTACTTCCTCGGGCGTGATGATTATCACTCGGTGATCCGCCCCGCGGTGCTGGCTGGTTTCATCGGTTACCTGATCGTGGGCATCCTGTTGTTCATGGACATCGGCCGCTGGCACCAGTTCTACAACATCCTTGTGCCGGGCTATATCAACCTGCACTCGTTCCTGGAGGAGATCAGCCTGAGCATCACCCTCTATTCGGGTATTCTCATCCTGGAGATCGCGCCGGTCTTCCTGGAGAAGTGGGGCTACAAGACCCCCATCCGCTGGATCGAGCGGGGCATCTTCCTCATTGCGGGCGCAGGGATCGTGCTTTCGATGATGCACCAATCCTCGCTCGGTTCCCTGTTCCTGTTGATGCCGCATAAACTCCATCCACTCTGGTGGACGCCCGCGCTGCCGCTCCTGTTCTTCCTGCAGGCAGTGTATACCGGACTTGGCGCGGCTGCCATCGCGATCCGGTTTGCCTGGCGTGCCTTGCGGCTCCCGATCAACCGCGAACTCTTCCGGCGCATCGGCCAAGCCATGACAGTCAACCTGATGTTGTTCGCCGCCATCAAGGTGGGTGACTGGATGGGTTCGGAGGAAGTGCCGCTTCTTCTCAACCCTGACATCTTCGGCTTGATCGCCTGGCTTCAGTTCCTGATCGGCATTGTCCTTCCACTTGGCATCCTGCTCTCGAAACTGGTCAGCCATACATCGGGACCATTCTGGGCGGGAGTTTTCGCACTGATCGGCACATTCATCGACCGTCTCGTGATCTCATGGGTGGGACTTGCCGAACCATCACCTGTGAGCTATTTCCCCTCATGGATCGAGATCATGATTACCATTGGTGTGATCGCAGGCGGGTTCCTGCTCTTTGGGTTTATCGTTCGATCCTTCAACCTGTTCCCTGAGTCGAACAATCATGCTCATTAACTATCAATCCCTCACCCTAGCCCTCTCTCACTTGTCCCCTTCGGGGATGCTTCGCGAGGAGAGGGGACAAATACGAAGACATCCTGACTCCATACTGAAGGAGGTTTACCATGGCAAGAATCGCAATTGACCCCATCACCCGCATCGAAGGACACCTGCGCATCGAGGTGCAGGTGGATGACGGCGCGGTCGCGGACGCATGGGCATCCAGCACCATGTTCCGCGGGATCGAGAAAATCCTGAAGGGACGCGATCCGCGCGAAGCCTGGGTGATGACCCAGCGAATCTGCGGTGTCTGAACGACTGTACATGCACTCAGCTCCGTGCGAGCTGTCGAAGATGCCCTCGGAATAACAATTCCGAACAACGCGCGAATTCTGCGCAACATCATCGAAGGTATCCAGTACGTTCAGGACCACGTCATCCACTTCTATCACCTGCATGCGTTGGACTGGGTGGATGTGGTCAGTGCGCTTGATGCCGACCCCGCCGCGACCTCCGACCTGGCGCAGTCCATTTCGGATTGGCCTAAATCCAGTGAGGATTACTTTGCAGGTGTAAAGGATAAGCTCGCCACGTTCGTCCAAAGCGGACAGCTGGGTCCGTTCGCCAATGCCTATTGGGGCCACCCTGCCTATAAACTCCCGCCCGAAGCGAACCTGATGGCAGTGGCACACTATCTCGAAGCGCTCGACTGGCAAAGGGATGTCATCCGCGCCCATGCATTGCTCGGTGCGAAGAACCCGCACTTGCAGACCTACCTTGTCGGCGGCATGGCGACCCCAATCGACCCGACCAGTCAGTGGGCGATCAACGCCGATACCATCGCACAGATCATGGGAATGTTCGCCCGTGCCAAGGAATTCGTGGACAAGGTCTACCTGCCCGATGTGCTGGCGGTCGCGCCGTTCTATCTCGATTGGGCGGCGATCGGCGGCGGCGCTGGCAACTTCCTTTCCTATGGTGACTTCCCTGAAGCAGACGGCACGCAATGGCTCCCGCAGGGATACATCCTCAACAAGGACTTGAGCAAGGTGCATCCGCTCGACCAGGAGAAGGACGTTACTGAGTACGTCACCCATTCGTGGTTCAATTATCCCGATGAGTCCAAGGGGTTGAATCCATGGGATGGTTTGACGGAACCGAACTTCACCGGTCCGAACCCGCCGTTCAAATTCCTCAATACCGACGATAAATATACGTGGATGAAAGCCCCGCGCGTGAAAGATAACGCAATGGAAGTCGGACCTCTGGCGCGCATGTTGGTCGCGTATGCCAGCGGGCATCAACGCGTCCAGGAAACCGTGAACTTTGTGCTCGACACTCTCGGCGCAGGTCCCGAAGCGTTGTTTTCCACGCTTGGGCGCACTGCGGCACGTTGTATCGAGACGGTTGTCACTGCCGAAAAACTTGCCGATTGGACGAATGAACTGGTTGCAAGCATTGCCAGCGGCGATACGCAGATCCATGAAGGCATGGAAAAGTGGGATCCGAACAACTGGCCCGCTGAAGCGAAAGGCTGGGGATTCACCGAAGCCCCGCGCGGTGCGCTCGGTCACTGGGTTCACATCAAGGACAAGAAGATCGAGAACTATCAGGCGGTCGTACCGTCCACATGGAACTGCTCGCCGCGTGATGCGAAGGGGGAGCCGGGTCCGTATGAGTCGGCATTGGTCGGGACACCGATCGCAGACGAGAAGATGCCGCTCGAAGTGCTGCGCACGATCCATTCGTTTGACCCGTGCATGGCGTGCGGTGTCCATCTTGTGGATGTGAACGGCAACGAGATCAACCAGATCACGCTCGACGCGGCGGACCATTTCAGCAATCCGCTTGTGTATGCACGCGGTAACAGCAAGAAGAACGAAGAATGTAAAAACTGTTCATGATCGAACGCGCTTTCAAGACACTCGTGTTGGGCGTGGGTAATAAATTGATGTCTGATGAAGGCATCGGCGTTCATGTCATCGAACGGCTCGCATCGAAATACAAATTACCTGAGGAGGTCCAGGTCCTGGATGGGGGAACGCTGGGACTGGACCTCCTCTATTATCTCGAGGGGATAGAAAACCTCCTGATCGTGGATGCAGCCGAAACGGGGAAAGAAGCGGGGACGATGATCCGCCTCCAGGATGAGGAAGTGCCGGCGTTCATGTCCATCAAAATATCCCCGCATCAAATGGGAGTGCCGGATATGCTTGCCGCCGCCAAGATGAAGGACATCTACCCAAAGCGACTCGTTCTTTGGGGCATTCAACCGGACGAAATCACGCTCTCTCTGGGTCTTTCGCCTGCACTCGATTCCAAAGTCGATTCCCTCACCGATAAATTGGTGGATGAACTGCGCGGCTGGGGGTATGAACCACAGCCCGTTTTGTGATGTTGGTTATATTGGGAGGGTAGTGATCTGTATCTTACTACCCTCTCTTGTGTTAACTCATAAGATTAAAACTTTAGAGATGGAAACACTTGCATTCCCCTCTTTCATTGAGCAATAATAACATACATGAATTGTCTATCTATACATCTGTGAATTCAACTGGTAAGTGCAACAGTTGTATTATAGAACACCTCGAAAGGTGTTTTGAAACGAAGTGTTTTGCGCGGTCTAAAATTCAATTTTGACATAGTCTGTTCAATCTTTTTATTAGAGATGGTTTTGAAATCTGATTTCTTGGGAAAGTATTGTCGTAGTAAGCCATTGGTGTTTTCATTCGTGCCACGTTCCCAAGCGGCATAGGGATGAGCAAAATAGAATTTGAGTTTCAGCGTGTCAGCGATGAGTTCGTGATCGGCAAACTCCTTGCCATGATCCGAGGTGAGGGTATGCACCTTGTCCCTGACCGGCAACAATAGTTTGCAGACTTGTTTCTGAACAGCTTGTGCCGTTCGCCGAGACACTTTTCCAAGCAAGGTGAAACGAGATTTCCGCTCCGTCAGTGTCAGCATGGCGTGTTTTTGTTGTTTGCCAATCAGAGTGTCCACTTCCCAGTCGCCCAGACGTTTTCTGGTGTTGACATAGGCTGGGCGCTCCTCAATTGAGCGGCAATTGGGCAATTTGCCCCGCCGATCATAGCTTCCGTAGCGTTTGCGACGTTTCTTCTGGCAGCGCAAGTGCTGGTACAAATCACCACCGGATTGCTTGTCTGCCAGAATATGTTGGTAGATCCACTCATGGCTGATCCGAAGGTCTTGTTCCTTTTTCAGCCTGCCAGAGATTTGTTCAGGGCTCCAATCTTGCTTCAACAGGCTTTCCACAAGTTCCCAGTCCTCGGCTGTAATCCTAGGAACAATTTTCTGTCTGCGAGTCGTAGCTAGTGGGTCGTTTGGCATGAATGTTGCCATTTTTGAAAGATGGTTGCATTACGGTGCAGCGGGTGTCGGGTGCAAGCACCGGAACCGCCCAGGGCATGCCTGCGTTGCCTGCTGCGTTGACGGCGAGCAGCGCGCTTACCACCCCACTCAAAAGGAGTAGGGTTCTGGTTCCAAGCGCGAGCAACCGCTTCTAACGAAGAGATAATTTCGGTTGGCGACTCTGGATACTGACCTGCCAGTCCACGCTGGAACAAGATACGCTGCATGGACTCAGCCATATTCAACCAGGAGCCACTCAAGGGTGTGTACAAGGGCATAATGCCATGTTCGAACAACCAAAGCACCATATCGGTTGTATAGTGACCGCGCAAGTTGTCCCAGATCAAGAGCATCCGCAAAGCCGGGAGGTTGTGCGGCAAGGTGATCGGCAAAGACAATCCTTCCTGCCACATTTCCCAAAGCTTGCGATTGGTTTCGACATCCAACTCTGTGGGAGGCGGCAAGGTTTCTAAAATTTGGCTCAATACTTCCTTGAGCCAGGGATGCAAGATCGCGTTGGCGCTGCTGGTTACACCTTTGCCCCGGACTTCTCCACTGGCAGGATGAAAAAGTGTCAGCAATTTGGCCGTTCCATTGCGAATGTATTCGTGCGGTTGCCGTTGCGGTTCTCCTTCCGGCTGCCAACTTGATCCTGGATAGGGTCTGGTTTGATAGGGTCCGGCTTCATCTTGGTTCCACACGGCCAAGCCCATCTTTTCACCGATCTGATGCGCTTGCTCGATCAAGTTTTTTTGGGTGTCGCATCTGGGTCTGTCACAATCACCTTGCCGCGCTTGCGCTTGCGCACCGCCTGACCGGTCTCACACCAACTACGCGTATGTTGCCAACTGAAGCCCGCTTCCAACAGCACCGTGCGGATCGTGTCTTCACTGATGCTGTCCGGCAAACCATCCGGCGCTTTACGCAACGCCTGACACAGCAGGCTCAAAGACCAACTCGCCGTACCATCCGCTTCCGGGGTCGGTTTGCGCCGCGCTTCCTTCAAAATACGTTCGCGCTCTGCCACACCATATTTGATCGCCGGTCCGCCCCCATGCCGTGGCAAAATAGCGTTCAAGCCTTCCTGGTTGAAACGGCTCACCAGATGCGAGACCGCATCAGCGGATTTTCGCCCGGATTTCTGGGCTGCTTCGCTATAGTTGTATCCATCTGCTACGGCCAGAATCTGTTTGGCTCTGGCTACATGAGTGGCAGGCTCCACTAGGGAACGACTGATGCGTTCTAGCCAGCTCCGTTCTTCCTCAGTCAATTTACGTATTGGGTCTTTCTTTCGTCGGCTCACGTGTTCACCTATCCTGCTTTGTGGGATAGACCATTTTACTGCCTTTTTATTTATGCTCTTACCCGTGCCAAACGACCCACTAGTTCATGAGCCTGTTGTGGTCGATAACCACGTTGGCCTCTATTACGTTTCAATTCGCGGCTGATACTCGACTTGTGAACACCAATTACGTCGGCGATCTCCGCAAGGGCAGGGCTTTCTTAAAGTCAGCAATCTTGATTAAAGTTCCAAAAGCATGAACCACAAGACCCACAATTTCTTTCTTTTTCTTGGCGTTTTTGGAGAGTATCGCGGTGAAAGTGACCGAATCGGTGGAAGCCAAAGTTGT
>DATDAG010000305.1:0-3845 GCA_036525495.1 Anaerolineales bacterium | reverse complement strand
GGTCTCGGCAATATTAAAAAAATGTCGCCGTGTCAGGCTCTTCGTCAGCGGGTCTATGTTCGCCAGATACGCCACCATCTCCTTGGCATCCTTCTCATCTATAAATGCCTGGAATGATTTTCGGCGGAAGGTTTGCAATTGCAGGGCGGAGAGCCATCCCAATCCATGGACAATGAACTGCGCGGCTGTTGCCACCTTGAGGGTGATGGGATCGACCCCGAATTTAAAAAAATGATCAACATACAAGGTACCTATCGAAAAACCCATTGCCAGCGCCACCGTATAATGAATCCTTAATGGGGAGAGCATATAGATTGCAAAGGGGACGATAACGTCGAATGACAAGGTCAGATAATCTGCCGGGCGGGTAAAGTTGAACAATACAAGGAAAAGGATCGTGAAGAACATCCAGCTGAAAATCAGGCGGTCATAGTTCCGCACCTTGTTTGTTTTGCGTAATATAGAACCAAATATGATCGTAACCAGTAAGTATCCCCCGCGATAAGCAAACATTCTAATGAACAGGTCTGGTCTGTCCGTGAACAATATCGCATCCACGACAAGCAGTGCCAGAACGCTGACACCAACAAGCGACATGTGCAGGATGCTTTGCCTGATGTCACTTTTCAACTGAGCGGCGCGGAAATCCCCCTCGGCATCGCCCAGGGAGATTTGAATATCGCCAAAGATGCTCCTGAACAGGTTTCCGTCCATCGGGTTGAATGATAACCCATTCCTGCCATGGGAAACCCTTGTAAATGGGTAATAGGTTGCAGAACGAGCCGCATGCGGAATGATACAATACGAACAGGTCACCCGCGGAGGCAATATGTCAACCCAGATAGATGAACTCGTCAAAATGCACGATATCGAAACACTCCATGAACTCATGACCGAGGACGAGGAGTGGCTGGTCCAACTTGAAGCGGCGGAGGGGCTCGTAAAACTCGGCGACCGGCGCGGCTACGAATTTCTCATCACGTCCACCATGAGCGACGATGAGGAAATCCTTGAAGTGGCAGGGGAAATCCTCGACTCTCCAGAACTAATGAGAATGAAGAACGAGATCGAAGCCGAGCGCGAGCGTGAACACCGCATCCACATCGAATCTGCGAAGAAGCGTATCCAGAGCGGCGGCAGGATCTTCCGCTACAAGATGGTATATCTGCCCGCCGCCGCACTCATGGGGGATGATCCCCTCAGCAATGAATACAGCGTGCCGTCGCTCGACAATCACGGGCTTCAAGGCTGGGAAGTCATCACCATCATTCCGCAAAGACGTTCGATGATGACAACCAGTGTTGACGATCATTTTACCGGTGCATACTTCCTGCTTAAGAAGGAAATCCTGCCGCACGAAAGCGCCGATCTGGACAAGGAATAAATGCAACGACTACTCCCGGTTTGGATTCTCCTCATCCTCCTGTTTTCTGCATGTGGAGGAAACGCATCACCCTCAGGGACACCCTCACCTGCACTTGCGCCAGGTTCAAGTGTCGATCAAACTCATGGCAAGCCTGATCCTGCGATATTAACCTCCACCACCTTTTTAGCGGACATCACGCGCAACATCACCGGCGACCATGTATCAGTTGAGTCTCTTCTCTCCATTGGCGCAGACCCTCACTCCTATCAACCCACGCCGCGTGATGCAGCACGCATTGCAGACAGCAAACTACTCATCATCAACGGCGCGGGGTATGAACACTTCCTTGAGTCATTACTGGAGAATGCCGGGGATGGGAGAGAAGTTGTTGAGGCGTCAGCAGGTATAGGCTTACGAACTGATGCGAAGGGCGAACATGGCGTCGATCCTCATATGTGGCTCGACCCGAACAATGTCATTATCTACGTTGAGAATATTCGTGAAGCGCTTACGCAATATGATCCCGACGGCGCAGTTGTTTATCGGTCCAATGCAGACGCGTACATCGCAGAATTGAAAAAGCTGGATTTGTGGATCAGGGACCAGGTTTCACAAATCCCTAACGAGCGAAAATTACTCATTACCAACCACGAGTCATTGGGATACTTTGCCGAGCGATATGGCTTCGATGTTACAGGCACGGTGGTCGAAAGTTTCAGTTCAGACGCATCACCCTCCGCCGGGCAAATGGCAGGCTTGATAGACCAGATCAAATCAAACAGCGCGCCTGCCATATTTCTGGACGCATCGGACAACGAAACGCTGGCACAGCAGATTGCAAATGAAACCGGCGTAAGAGTTGTGAGCGACCTGCATCTTGAGTCATTGACAGATGGCGCACCTGCCGCGACGTATATTGATATGATGAAGCATAATGTGACGTTGATCGTTGAGGCGTTGAAATAACCCAAATCGCGTCATTGTGAGGAGACGATAGCCGACGAAGCAATCCCCTGTCAAGTTGGAGATTGCTTCGCCCACTCGGCGTTTGAGCCTCGGGCTTCGCAATGACGGAAGGAACATATGTACCCACACACCCACCACGAAACCGACCAACCCATCCTCGATGTCTCGCGCCTCACTGTTCGCTATAACGGACGCGAGGCGCTGGAGAACATCACCTTTCACTTGCACGAGAGCGAACGTATCGCCGTTGTGGGACCGAACGGCGCCGGCAAAAGCACACTCTTCAAAGTGGTGGCAGGTGTCTTGCCCCCTACTTCGGGTGAAGTAAAAATCTTCGGCTCGCGACCGCTTGGTCATGTATGCATCGGTTACATTCCGCAACGTTCCCAGGTTGACTGGAATTTCCCCGTCAGTGTGGCAGATGTGGTGATGATGGGACGCTCCGCGAAACTGGGTCCGTTCAACTGGCCTCACAAACAGGACTGGGAGTTCGTCCATCACGCGCTTGAAACTGTTGACATGTCCAACCTTTCGTCGCGGCAGATCGGTCAACTCTCCGGTGGACAGCAACAACGCATGTTCATTGCGCGCGCGCTGGCACAGGAAGCCGAATTGATGTTGATGGACGAACCGCTTACAGGTTTGGATACGCCATCACAGGAAGGCATTTTGGATTTACTGGATCGTCTCAAAGAGGAAAAAGTGACTGTCATGGTCGCCACACATGATCTCGATCAAGCCGCGGCCCACTTCGATCGCATCATGTTGCTCAATCATCGAATTGTGGCATTTGGCACACCAGAAGATGTAATGAAAACAGATAACCTGATCCACGCTTATGGTGGTCGTTTACGTTCAACGAAAGATGGAAACATTCTTGCCATTGACGACTGTTGTGACGAACATGATTAACTTTGTTCTCACTCCCCTCCAATACGAATTTATGCAACGCGGCATGATCGCCGCTGTCCTTGTGGGTATCGTCTGCGCAGTGATTGGAACCTATATTGTCTTGCGCGGCATGGCGTTCTTTGGCGATGCACTCGCGCACACGATATTGCCCGGCATTGCTTTGGGTTACCTTATCAGCGGTGGCGCGCGCGATGTGCTATTCTGGTGGGCATTGGGAACTGCCATCATCGCCGCGCTGGGCATCGGCGCGATCAGCAAGAACGCGGAAATAAAAGAAGACACAGCCATCGGAATCATCTTCGCAGGGATGTTCGCACTCGGCATCGCGTTGATCTCAACCGTCAAAAGTTACGCTGTGGATTTGAGTCACTTCCTCTTCGGGGATGTGCTCAGCGTTTCATCCCAAAGCCTGTGGCTGATCCTGATCTTCGGCGGACTCGTTCTCCTGGCAGTTTTCGCGTTCTACAAAGAATTCATGACCCTGTCCTTTGACCCCATCCTCGCCGCCACACTGAGACTCCCCGTTGGTATGCTAAACAACCTTTTGTTGACTCTGATCGCCGTGACCGTGGCCGTCTCGCTTCAAACTGTCGGTGTGGCG
>DATDAG010000304.1:0-2438 GCA_036525495.1 Anaerolineales bacterium | reverse complement strand
CACCGTCGCAGTTGCCCCAATTTCAATTCCGCTCTCGCGCATCCAAGCTGCTCCCAGACGAAGAAAATACTCTTGTCCCAGCGCCCCGAGTGTGCCGCGTACAGCAAAATCATTGATGGTTCCGGTGACATAATAGCGGGGTTTTGCTCCCCAAACCTCGCGCGGCGAGAATGGAATGGCCACAAAGGTAAATTTCCCTTCTCGCTGAACAACCGCTTCAAATGTTTTCTGGTCTGATCCATCCATCCTGGCATTTCCTTTGTGTATTCATGAAAAAACTAGCGGTTTTGGGTCACTTCAATACGATCGATCGGCTATGCTCGTTAGCCGGATTCAGGCAGCCCCTCGAAGAAGTCCACCCTGCCCGTCTCCAGTGAGTATTCTGCGCCCACCACCACCAGGCCGTTGTCAGCGATCAGTTCCTCCAGGATCCTGGATCCATGCCGCAAACGGTTGACCGAGGTGCGGATATTTGCCCGCACGGCATGGTGGACGAGGGCGTCCTGATCTTTTGCCAGGTCCGTTTCGATTAATTCAGCCACAGACGGGCGGATATAGTCGACGATCGCGCGCAGGTTGGGCGAGCGGTTTTCGGTGGGTTGGGCCAGGTCTGCCAGGGTGGCCAGCACCGCCCCACAGTAGGTATGCCCCAAAACCACCACCAGCTGTGTGCCAAATTTCTCTGCTGCAAATTCAACACTGCCAATATGAGATGGGGCGACAATATTGCCGGCGACCCGGATGACAAATAAGTCGCCTATGCCCTGATCAAAGATGATTTCTGCCGGCACCCGCGAGTCGGAACAGCCGAGAATGATGGCGAATGGGTTCTGGTCGGCAACCAGTTCTTTGCGCCGGGCCTGATCTGTGAGGGAACGATCGCTTCGATCCCCGGATACAAAGCGGCGGTTCCCTTCCTGCAAACGATTGAGTGCATCCATTGGAGAGACCATAGTACTCCTGCCTTTTCTTGGCTGACTGCATATTTGGTGGAACTTTTCTCATCTAGCATTACACAAAACCCATTATACCTGACTCACAACACGCACACCTTGAGGCAGGGAATGCCATCGCATCCTGAGGCGCATGGGGATTCAAACAGAAAACTACCCGTATTCCGTAATAATCAGCAAGGAAGCGGTACAAGATGTCTATTCAAAGAACTTCTTCATGGTGGTTGTTGTTTGCTCAATCACCCTCGAAAATGCCGGGAATCCAACATATTACGGAGATAATTGATGCATCCTAAAGAAGGTCAACATTTCACTGTTGGCATCAACATCCTGAGTTGTGAATCCTATCCCTGAAACATTAATGCCAATAGAACCGGCCCCAGGCCAGGTATGCCCCCCATCGATCACTTTGTAGAAGACCACCTCAGCATCGTTGGTACAGTTTTTGAAATGTGTCTTTTCAACAGTCGTGCGATCCGATTCATCCAAATCCGGTAGAAGAGCGGAACTTTCCTCGCGACATTTATTGAAATTTACCCAGTAGCTGATCGATTCTTCGACTGGATGCCAAAAAGCGTTGCCATCGATGGGAATTCTTTTATCCCAAGTACCATGAAATACGATTACGGGCACGGGACGAGACGGATTACACTCTTCATAGGTGCTGTTACTCATCGTTCCGCCAACAGAGGCAACCGCTGCAATCCGATCACTCAGTTGGCAGGCAAGTTTATACACCATGAAGCCCCCATTCGAAAAGCCAGTGGCAAAAATCATCTTCTGATTGATGCTGAATCGCTCACTCAAGGTATCAATCAAGACCTCAACAGCCCCGACATCATCGACATCGGGAATGGAAGAGAAAGCAGGATGATCTCCAGCACCGCTGTTCCAATTTGGATATCCATCTGGGGAAGGTTTGGATGAGTCAGGATATACCACGATAAAATCGTTGGCGGATGCGTCAATATGCAGTTGGATATACCCCAAATCTGTTTCTACGTCCCAGTTGTAACCGTGAAAATAAATCACTAAAGGGTATTCTGCTGAGTCTGAATACGATTCCGGTAGATAGGCAATATAATCTCTATCCTGACCATCAAACGTGTAGGTACCTTCTGCAACGATAAAAGGGTCGGTTGATGGTGCTTGACCAGCGGAATTTGTGGTTTCTTCACCAGTGTCAGTTGCTGTGAGGGCAGTATTTGGCTCGAATTGATTTCCCGAACCACAGGCTTGAAGAAATCCTATGGATAAAACCACGAACAGTACACTGAGAAAACGGCTTGTGATCTTCATCATGTTTCCTTTCGATTAGGTGATGCCATCGGTAATTGCGTCATCGAGTGTATCGCGATGGCTTGCTCATTTTTCAATTCCTATCTCTCCAACTCTTCCAACAACGCTTTGGCTTCTTTCAAATCATGGGTATCAAACCCTTCCGTAAACCAACTGTAAATCTCGGTAAGACGCTCATGAGCCTGC
>DATDAG010000303.1:0-10223 GCA_036525495.1 Anaerolineales bacterium | reverse complement strand
GCCTTGAGCGCGAAGGCAAAATAATCGGTTCGATGGATATGCTCACCGGTGCGCACGCGTTGAGTCTTGGGGTTGTTTTAGTAACTAACAATATTGATGAATTCCAGCACATCCCCAAATTGAAAATTGAAGATTGGATGGAATAAATGTTAAACATCTCCCCGTCAGCGAACTCCCCTCTCCTTTAGGAGAGGGGCTGGGGGTGAGGTTCTAAGCAGGCAGGATTGACGTCAAGGTTTTGGTATGTGAAAGGATAACTATGGACATACAAACTTTCTTAGACAATTTGAAAAAATTCGCTGATCGTTTTAGTGAAACATCACAAATCCCAACTGAATTTTATGATTTTTTCAAAAACAATTATCAAGCCTATGTTTCTGCTACAGACGAAGAACGCGAAAAAGTCAGAGAATTTATAAAACCACCGCGAAAATCGTTTTGGAAGGGTCTTGTTCGATCCAAAAAGGGTACAAATGAAGTTTCAAACTTACAAATATCAAACTCATTATTGACATTTGTAAAAGATAAGGCATTGCCACAATTAAAATCAACAAAGGATACCAAATGGTTATATAAAGGACTGGTAGCTATTGCTAGGATGATTTCACGGGAGTCATCGACCATGAGATTTATCCAGGTGATGCAACACTTCTGTTGGCAGATTTATTTATTACAGCAGAAGATGTTGGCATCACCCCAAAACCTATATTTATTGAAATGTCTGAAATATCGAGTGATAAAGCCAATGAATAATCCCCGCCGCAAGCGGGCGGGGATTCTGTCCGCAAAGATTAAAGTTCTTCCTTCTTTTTGGTTACGCCGCAAAGCGGCGGGGTATTGAACCCAAGATGGAATAAAGATACTTCAATGAAAGACCTTATGAGCCACGCAGAGAAAACTAAGCTGGCGTGGGAACGAAAAAAATACGGAAAATTTGTTGGAATGTTCTAAAAATCAAGGAAATTTATGACAACCCCTCACACACATTCACACTCCCCCACATTACTCAAACCTGCCAAGCCTGTTGGCATCATCGGCTACGGCGCGTACGTGCCGCGCTACCGTCTGCCTGCCAAAGAAGTTGCACGCGTATGGACAGGCGGCAAAGGCGGACTCCCCATCAAGGAGAAAGCCGTCCCTGGGCTGGACGAAGACGTCATCACCATGTCCATTGAAGCGGCACGCAACGCGATGAAACGCGCACAGATCGACCCGACCGAATTGCGGGCAGTCTGGGTTGGGTCTGAGTCCCACCCTTATGCGGTAAAACCAACTTCCACTTTAGTCGCTGAAGCGATTGGCGCTGTTCCCAACACACAGGCCGCCGATTGGGAATTCGCCTGTAAAGCAGGCACCGAAGCGCTTGTCGCCGCGATGGGACTGGTCGGCTCGGGTATGGGCAAGTACGCGATGGCGATCGGCATGGACACCGCGCAAGGCAAGCCAGGTGACGCGCTCGAGTACACTGCAGGCGCGGGCGGCGGCGCGTACATTCTCGGTCCCGCAGAAGAATCGCTGGCGATCATCAACGCATCCTATTCCTACGTCACCGACACGCCCGATTTCTGGCGGCGCTCCGATGCGAAGTATCCTGAACACGGCATGCGCTTCACAGGCGAACCCGCCTACTTCAAACATGTCAGCGAAGCCGCCACGCATTTGATGGAAGCCTCGGGCACCACCGCCAAAGATTATATGTGGGCGGTGTTCCACCAGCCCAATGTGAAATTCCCGCAACGGGTTGCATCGGGACTCGGTTTCTCAATGGACCAGATCGAACCTGGTTTGCTCGTTGGCACGATCGGGAATACGTACGCGGGCGCGGCGATGATCGGACTCACCGCGACTCTCGACATCGCCCAGCCTGGAGATCGGATTCTCGTCGTCTCTTTCGGAAGTGGGGCTGGTTCCGACGCCTTCGACATCACCGTCACTGACGCCGCTCCACTCCGCGCAGGTCTCGCGACGAAGACACAGGATTATGTCAAACGCCGCACAGAGATCGATTACGCTACGTATGTAAGGTTTAGAGGCAAGTTGCAGATGAAGTAAACTACCACCGCCATAGGCGGTGGCTTTAGCGCCATTACGCCTGGAAGGCGTGCTCTTACTGTACCTTGTTAATCGAACAACCTTCCTTGCACTGCCTCGGCTTGTTTCTCCTGCTTTTCCTGCCATTGCACATACTTGCGGATCTTCTCCTCATCCAGTCCAACCGTGCTGACACAGTAGCCTCTCGCCCACAAGTGCCTTCCCCAGTTCCGCCTTGCTAAGCTTTCGTATTGTTGGAACAACCGCAGTGCCAGCTGGCCCTTCAAGTAACCCATGATCTCTGACACTGCATACTTCGGCGGTATCTCTACTACCAGATGCACATGGCCTGATTGTACATTCAGTTCCAGCACCACTACCTGTTCCTTCTGCTTGCACAGTTGACACACTTGCTGCCTGGCATATTCAACTCGCGCATCCTTGAAAATCCGATAGCGATACTTCGGACAAAATACAATATGGCACTTGCACTCGTACAGCGAATGTGATAACTTCCTAAATCGTGAGGTCAGGATGGGTCTCCTTTGGATTGTTGCACACCTTCCAGGGTGACCCATCATACCCACACTCGATTACTGTCCACGGTAGATCCTTTTCATGGGACTCACTGCCTTAGGCAGTGGTTTTATTCGATAATAAAACACCTTGACGCTCCGCCCGTTTGCCCTGAAAATAAGCGCGCTTAACTATCCCATTTTTATATTGCTTTGACGGTGTTTTTGCCTTTAGCGTAGTCTGGCTTAGCGCGCACACTTGGAAAGCGTGTAACCCACAAAGGTTCGCGGGTTCGAATCCCGCCCTCTCCCGCCCGTGCCGTGTCAGATATGCGGAGAAAGTCACAGGGGGAAGTATCGTCTGAAGGCAGGCGGGGGATGGGCTTTTCGCGACACCCTTTACCGCTGGGTTAAGTCATCATATACTTAACGCAGAGGACTATTAAATTTAGTCCCAAAATACAAAGCACAGGGCTATAAATTCAGCGTCAAATCGCCCCCCGGGGCGATGGCGGAATCGGCAGACGCAACAGACTTAAAATCTGTCGTTGGTAACAACGTGAGGGTTCGACCCCCTCTCGCCCCATAACATTCATGTCATTGCAAAGCGTCCCGAAGGGACGATGAAACAATCCGCACAAACAAGTGGTTGCTTCGCTCCTTTCGTTCGCTCGCAATGACATATTGTTCTGAAAGGTCTACCATGTACTTCACCCGTCAGCAACTCGAAGAGATCGAAGACAAAGATCTCGCTCCATACGGTATGCGGAGCAGGGATTCAAAAGGACGCGCGTATCTTGATAACGAACCAGACTACCGCACCTCATTTCAACGAGACCGGGACCGCATCCTTCACACCACAGCCTTTCGTCGACTCGAATACAAGACACAGGTTTTCATCAACTTTGAAGGCGACTACTTCCGCACCCGCCTCACCCACACGCTGGAAGTTGCCCAGATCGGCCGGACATTTGCCCGCGCCCTGGGCGGAAACGAAGACCTTGTCGAAAGCATTTGTTTAGCGCATGATCTGGGGCACTCTCCCTTCGGGCATTCAGGTGAAGTCGTCCTTGCCCGTCTGATGAAAGACTTTGGCGGATTCGATCATAACAAACAGTCCCTTCGCATCGTTACGGAACTGGAGCAACGCTACCCTGAATTCCCGGGCTTGAATCTCACCTGGGAAGTACGCGAAGGCATGGTTAAACACGAATCGGAATACGATATTTCTGACGCAAAAGACTTCAACCCTGACCTGCGCGGCAACCTTGAAACGCAGATCGCCAATGTGGCGGATGAACTGGCATATACCACACACGACCTTGACGACGGTCTGCGCTCGGATATGATCACCCCGCAAATGCTCGAAGGCATGGCGCTATGGCAGATCCTGCGTGAAACCAACAATTGGGACGGACCTGATCTGAGCGAAATGGAACGACACCGCATGATCCGTCAACTGGTCGGAATCATGGTCACAGACATGGTCGAGGCAACGGACAAACGGTTGAAGGAAAGCAAGGTCAAGTCGCCGCTTGACATTCAAAAACTCAAGCACAATGTGATCGGTTACAGCGAAGAGATGCAGAGACGCAACCGCGAACTGAAGGATTTCCTCTATAAGAAATTATATCGTCACTTCCGCGTGGTCAGGATGCAGGTCAAGGCAGAGCGGCTGATATCGGATATTTTCAATGCGTATTCCGCCGAACCATCCATGCTTCCTGATACCATACAATCTATGATCAATAGTCGCGGCTTAGAACGCACCGTCTGCGACTACATTGCAGGTATGACAGACAGATATGCAATCGAAGAACACCAGAAATTATTTAATCCACTGGAAAAACCATGAAAGGCAAGAGATAAACCTATGACACGACAAATCCATTATTTGACACCGGAAGGTGAAACGAAACTCAGGGCAGAACTTGCTGAGTTGACCGGACCGAAACGAGAAGACCTTTCAAAACGCCTGCGCGCCGCCATTCAAATGGGAGATCTGTCTGAGAATGCGGATTATCACAAAGCCAAGGAAGACCAGGCATTTTTGGAAGGGCGCATCCAGGAGATCGAAGCCATCCTGCGCACAGCGACCATTATCGAGAAAAAGGGAGGGGATATTGTATCTATTGGGTCGAAAATAACAATCCAGGAGGAGACGTACGACCCCGAAACATTCTATTTGGTTGGAGCTACAGAGGCTGACCCGCGGAATGGGAAGATCTCAAACGAGTCTCCCTTCGGGAAAGCCCTCATGGAGCACAAAGTTGGTGATGTGGTTGAAGCAGAGACACCGGGCGGCAGGGTGAAACTTAAGATACTGCAAATCGAATGATAATTGCCCGTGTTTCAGTCAGGCGCTCTTATTGCAGTTCAATTAAGATGGGATCAGCAAATAAATCAAAAGAGACCGGTGTTGAAGTAAAGTGCCGGTCTCTTTTGATAATTGAAGGTAGGATCAGTTCCCAGAGCGGGGCCAGATCGCAAGTTCCAGTGTGATGCGTTCGAAATAACTGTTCTGGGGCAGGGCGCCTATTCCGTATTCCAAATCCACAACAGTGGCAAGGAGTTGAAGTGTTTCCGTCTCCAATAAAACCTGCTCGCCCAGTTTGACAACATTCAGGTCGCCTTTGGGTTCGAGTCGTGCGCGGATGTTCGTGTCGTTGTAGGCATGCTCAGACATCAATACTTTCGTGGCTGTCTTGATGTCGTTCTTATCGAACAGCCAAATCTCAAAAGCAGCAACCTTCTTGGATTCGCCTACTCCGATCGTTTCAGAAACGCCGACACCATACTCGCCAAGAAATTCACCGCCGCCCGTATCGATGCTGAACGATTCATCATATAGATCGTCGCCAAGGACATAGGTGGTCATGGTCTGGGTAATGGGCGGGGCAAGACCCATTTCCTCGAAGTTTGTCTTCTCTGCGTTGCGGCTGGCTTGTGCGGCTTGCATTGCAACTGTTGTGGTTTTCGGTCCCTTGCGGAGCAGACGATAAAGGTACATACCTCCCGCCCCAAGCAGGATCACCACAACAGCGATGGAAGCATACAACACAAGGTTGCCCATTGACGAGTCTCCCACACCATCCGCTGGTGCAGGAGCAATTGGACCTTTCGCGCCCTCAATCAAAGATTTATAGTTCTGTATAACCGCTGGGTCTGCTTTCCCAGGGTTTGCTTCCAGTCGCAATAGCGCGCCACTTGCCGCGCTCCCCAAATCATCCCAACGACGCAAAGCCTCGTTTTGATCGTTGGTCCGTGCATAAGCCTCTGCCGCCATACGGAGGTGGTCCTCCTGCAGGTCTGCCCGCAAGACTTCCGGCGTGCCTTCCGTCCATTGGACGGGCCAAAGCCCCCAACCGACAACCAAGCCTAACATCAAACCCAGCACCACTCCCAAAATCAGGGAAACTCTTGGGTTTTTGAGGAGATTCTTAATGATTGCGATCACTGCTTCCATGGCATTTTCCTTTTATTTGGGTTGTTATGTAGATTATATACCATCCCGCGTCTAAAACAACCATCGAAGGTACCTCTTTTCGATCAATCAGTAGATTCGGGGATGATCGTATCCAGCAGGAAGGTCTCCTGGCAACTTGTGCATTGCGCTTCACGTTTATTGGCATATACAAGCAAACCGTTACATTTCGGGCAGGGCTGTTTAAGCGGGCGCTTCCAAGATGTGAAATCGCAATTCGGATAATTCGCGCAGCCGTAGAAGGTCCGTCCTTTGCGGGTTTTCTTCTCGACGATATCGCCATGATCTTTCGGGCAATGGACTCCGATTTTTTCCAGCCACGGTTCCGTATAACGGCAGGTCGGGAAATTTGCACAGGAGATGAATTTGCCGAACCGCCCATAACGGATGACAAGCTCGCCTCCATCTTCGGGACAACTGCGTCCTATTTTCTCAGGCTCGGTCTTCGTGACGGGCATTTCTGCCTGCGCTATGGCAAGGTCTTTCGCAAATGGATGATAGAACTCGTGGATCACTTCCGTCCACTCCGCCTGACCGTTAGAGATCATGTCTAGATCCTCTTCCATGCGGGCGGTGAATTGGTAATCCACGATATCCGAAAAGTATTGCACCATCAGGTCGTTGACCTGGATGCCGATATCCGTCGGCATGAGTCGTTTCTCTTCACGGACTACGTATCCGCGCGCCTGTATCGTTGAAATCGTCGGCGCGTACGTGGACGGCCGGCCGATGCCATCCTCTTCCAATGCCTGCACCAGCGATGCTTCCGAATAGCGCGGTGGCGGCTGCGTAAAATGCTGTTCAGGGATCAGGCGAATCAGTTCCTGTTTCTGTCCTTCTTCGATACCCGCAGGAATTTTGATATTCTCTTCCTCTTCTTCCGATTTCACATCTTCATTCTTTGCTTCTTCATACACGACCAAAAAACCCATGAACTTGACAGCCGAGCCTGAAGCCCGCAGTAGGTATTCGTGTTCGTTCGTCTTGCCGGTCACTTCAACCTGAAGGGTATCGTATACAGCCGACTCCATCTGCGAAGCGACAAACCTCTGCCAGATCAAGCGATACAACTTGAACATGGCAGGATCAAGATATTCTTTCATTTGTTCAGGCGTCCGCATCACAGAGGTTGGGCGCACTGCTTCATGCGCTTCCTGCGCGTTGGCGGATCGTTTTGCATATTGCGGCGGTTCGGATGGCAAAAAGTCTGCGCCGTACTTGCCGGTCACATACTCGCGCGCTTCCTGTTGTGCAACGGCAGAGACATTGGTCGAGTCGGTACGCATGTATGTGATCAAACCGGTAGTGCCGCCGTTACCCACATCCTGTCCCTCGTATAATCCCTGCGCCAGAGCCATGGTCCGCTTGGCAGTGAAGCCAAGTTTGCGTGAAGCCTCTTGCTGCAAGGTTGAAGTTGTGAACGGCGCGGCAGGCCTGCGTCTACGTTCGCCGCGTTTGACCTTCGTCACAGAATAGGCGGCAGTTTCCATATCTATCAGGATCGGCTTGACAATCTCCTCACCTGGAAGTTCAGGATCATTGCCATCTATCTTTGCTAGTTTCGCGATGAATGTCGACGTTAACCCCTCGGGCTTGAACTCGCCGTGAATGGACCAATACTCAACAGGAATAAAATCCTCGATCTCTCGCTCTCTCTCGACGATGAGCCTGAGCGCCACCGATTGAACTCTACCCGCTGATAAGCGACCTCTCACCTTCTCCCACAAAAGCGGGCTGATGCTATACCCAACCAAGCGGTCCAGAATGCGGCGCGCCTGCTGGGCGTCAACCAGGTCCATATTGATAGGGCGCGGGTGTCCAAAGGCTTCCTTGATGGCTGGTTCAGTGATCTCATGGAATACAACACGTTTCGTGCGCTCTGGCTCCATTTCGGCAGATTCCATTAAATGCCACGAGATGGCTTCACCTTCACGGTCAGGGTCTGTCGCGAGATAAATTTCCTCCGCTTTTTCGGCAAGTTTTTTGATTTCCTTTACAACGGGTTTCTTTTCGTTCGGTACCCGGTATTTCGGCGTGAAATTATTATCAACATCAACAGACAACTGCGACTTTAATAGGTCGCGCACATGCCCTACCGAAGCGCGGACAGTGTATCCCTTGCCAAGATAACGCCCCACCGTTTTTGCCTTGGCTGGCGATTCGACGATCACCAGTTTGCCCGAACGCTTGACCACCTTCGGTTGTTTCGGTGGTTTTGGCGGAGGCGTCATGCCTTCATGCGCCTCGGTACGACCCATTCGGTAAAGTTTCGTACCACAAACTGGGCAAACACCAATCGTGACAGGAGACGACTTTGCGTTAAAACTCGCAACAGGGTCTTTCATCTCACGTTTGGTCTTGCATTTCATACAATAAGCTTCCATAGATTCCCTTTTTTCACCGTCATTATGACGAAAATTTATAAAAATTTCTCCTGGTTATGTCTCTTCAAATGTTCCACAACATCCCTTACTTTTTGTGATTGATCCGTTTTACAGACCATCAACACATCGCCCGCATCCACGACAACTACATCGTCCATGCCGATGGTAACGATGAGGCGTTCATTATCGACACTATACACAAGCGTGTTATGCGTATCCAGCCCAAGATGCTGGGCATTCGAGGAGACATTCCCATTCATGTCAGGCAGGAGAACTTCGAACAGCGAATCCCATGAACCAACATCGCTCCAGCCCAATCCACCTGCGGGCAACACAGCGACGCGCTCCGCATTTTCCATGATTCCATAGTCTATGGTTTGAGGTTTCAAATCATACCAAAGTTTTTGGACAACATTCTCTTTGTTGGGAGTATCCCAAGCAGAAGCGATCGCGTCAACCGCCTTATGCAGTTCAGGCATTTGCCTTTGCAGTTCGCCAAGTATTACATCCGCACGCCAGATGAACATGCCGCTGTTCCATGAGTGGTCACCGCTTCGCAACAACTGTTGTGCTGTTGTCTCATCAGGCTTTTCTACAAATCGCATGACCTTATACACTGGATATTTGTAATCGCCATTCAAAGGTTCGCCTTGCTGGATATAACCATAACCCATCGAGGGAAATGTCGGTGTTATGCCAAGTGTGACGAGATATTCTTTTTCAGCCACTTCGAATGCGGCACGGAGCAGGTATTGGAAAAGGTCCTGGTTTCGGATGTGATGGTCGGCTGTTTGTATCGCCATCACCGCCTGTGGGTCACGTTTTTTCAGGATGGCAGACGCCAATGCTACCACAGACGCCGTCCCGCGCGGCGCAGGCTCGATCAAATAGTTCTCTTCGGGGATCGAAGGGACTTGCTCGCGCATCTCGCGTGCCTGCTCCTCGACAGTGACAACAAGTATGCGTTCAGGTGGAAATAATTTCTCCAGCCGAGCGACCGTGCTCTGAAACAATGTCTCTTTACCGAGCAAGGGCAATAACTGTTTAGGCGATTCTTTTCTAGAGATGGGCCAGAGACGTGTTCCCCCGCCTCCGGCCATGATGACTGCGTATGTATGTTCAGACATAATTATTATTATTCACCATTTGATTTTTCAAACATTGTAATCGGATTGTTCTTCACGCACCGCGACGTAATTCATACCGCCAACCTGACGTACCATTCCTTTTAATTCCATGAGCGCCAGCGCGGAAGATACTTTTTCTATCGGTAGTTCAGATTGATTGCGGATCTCGTCCACGTGCAACGGCTCTGATCCAAGTACATCCAACAACTTTGCTTCTGTTGCATCGCTCGGCATGATCTTGCGCGCGGCTTTATGTTCACCAACTCGCGTGATGTCCAACGCCTGCATCAAGTCATTGACACCCAACAATGGGAGCGCTCCGCTCTGGATCAACTTATTCGTTCCCTTGCTTTGAGGCGCAAGTATACTACCAGGAACTGCAAAAACTTCACGTCCCTGCTCGGCGGCGAACTCGGCAGTGATCAACGCGCCGCTTGTCTCGCCTGCTTCTATGACGACAACAGCCAAGGACAAACCTGAGATAATTCTGTTGCGAGGCGGGAAGTTGGACGCATCCGGCGGCGTGCCCGGCACATAATCGCTGATGAGCGCGCCGCGTTCCATCATTTGCTCGGCTAATGCACGATGCTCAGGCGGATAAATTTTATCCACACCAGAACCCAATACACCAATCGTTCGTCCACCCGCTTTCAGCGCGGCTTGGTGGGCAATCGCATCCACG
>DATDAG010000302.1:0-4746 GCA_036525495.1 Anaerolineales bacterium | reverse complement strand
CCATGCCCATATACGCCACACCCATCGAACGCGCAAAGGGATTGATAAAACTCCTCCCCAGGGCAAAAAATGAGGTCACCACCCTTCTGGACGAACACCAAACATCCCTTTATACTTCCAGAAAGGCAGATACCCGGCGCGCGCAGCGCGCTTCGTTCCGCATACTCCGGTTGGCACTGACAGAACGTGTCCGCTACGTTCTGGAAGGCAAACCCATCGAGAGCAGCACCTAGGCTGTCCTTTCCATGCTCAGCCATGAAAGGGCAAAGGATAGATAATGGCTACAGCAAAAACAAAACCAATCTCCATCAACGACCAACTGGTTGCGGTCACCCAACGCACATCGAAAATGCGCGCTTCGCTGGATGCCAGCCGTGCCCCCGAAGCCGTAGAGGGATTCAAGGAACTCGAAAACTCGCTCTCGCGGATCAGCGAAATACTTGTCCCGTTCGAACAACGTTTCAGCCATCTGCAGGCGCTGGCAGGGATCGGGCAGGTTGTCAATTCGACTCTCGAATTGGACGAAGTATTGAAGATCGTAATGGATACCATCGTGCGCCTGACCGAAGCCGAGCGCGGCTTCCTCATGCTACGCAACGAACAGGGCGAGATGGAGACACGCGTTGCCCGCAACTGGGAACAGGAATCCATCAACAAGAGCGAATTTGCCATCAGCCGCACCATCATAGAGCGCGTCATCAACGAAGGCGAGGCTGTGCTCACCACCAACGCCCGCGAAGATCCGCGCTTCGGCGGGCAGGAAAGCATTATCGCCTTCAACCTGCGTTCGATCTTATGCGTGCCTTTGATGGTCAAGACTGACCTGATCGGCGTGATCTATACCGACAACCGCATCCGCACAGGCATTTTCTCGGAAGGAGACCGCGACCTGTTGATCGCATTTGCGAATCAAGCTGCAGTTGCCATTGAGAACGCGCGCTTGTTCTCCTCCCTTAAACGGACACTCGAAGAGGTGACCGAACTCAAGAACCTGATGGACGATGTTTTCGCATCCATTGTGTCAGGTGTGATCACGGCTGATGTGCAGGATCAGATCACCCTTTGTAATCGAGCCGCCGCATCCATTTTGGGGCACGCGTCGGCAGAGATCGTCGGCAGGAAACTCGAGGAAATCGTCCCTTCCTTTGCCAATGACATTCAGTTGCATTTAAATTCCGTGCGCGAGAGCGACCAACCCATCGTGGGACTCGAATTCAGCCAGAGTCTTCCACAACGTGGAAGCGTGGACTGGCGTCTGAACCTCTCCCCACTGAAGGATGCAGGACAAAAGACGCAGGGTGTTGCGATCGTGCTCGATGACCTGACCGAGCAGAAGAAACTCGAAGCGCAGCGCAAATTATTCGAGCGCATGGTCTCGCCTGCTGTGATCCAGCAACTTGACCCAAACAGTCTGCAGCTTGGCGGCAAGCGCACAGATATTACAGTGATGTTTGCAGATGTACGCGGGTTCACTTCGTTCAGCGAATCGCAGGAACCGGAAAGACTCGTCTCGATCCTGAACCGCTACCTTGCCGCGATGGCGGAGGCGGTGCTCTCGCAGGAGGGCACGATAGACAAGTTCATGGGCGACGCGATCATGGCATGGTTCAACGCTCCCGTTCCACAAGCAGATCATACACTGCGCGCCGTAAAAGCCGCGCTGGCATTGCGCGAAGCGGTCGAAGGTTTGTACAAGGAACTCCCCACAGAGGAACACCTTGCCTTCGGCGCGGGCATCCACTACGGTGATGCGGTCCTGGGTTTGATCGGCACAGACCGCAGACTCGAATACACCGCCATCAGCGACAGTGTCAATACCGCAAAACGCCTGCAGGAAAATTCTGCCAAGAACCAGATCATCATCAGCGCGGATGCATATCAACGTATAAAAAAGGATATCGAAGTAAAACCTCTCCCCCCTGTCTCTGCAAAAGGCAAGACCGCACCGCTGGATGTGTTTGAGGTGTTGGATTTAAAATAGATACTTCGACAGGCTCAGCACAAGTTTACGATTTTTGATTTACGCAAACATGTTACGTATTGCTTATTTTATTCCCACACTTTTTCCACAAACCGCACCAACTGTTCCATCCCTTTTTCGATGGGCAGTAATTCAATAAACTCATTCTTCGTATGCGCGCCGCCGCCCTTTGTCACCCCCAACACCAGCGCGGGAAAGCCCTTACTCAACGGGATATTTGCATCCGTCGAGCCGGAAGTCAATACCGAGTCCAATCCCTCCTCCTTGAGACATGCCTGCGCCAGTTGGATCAACGGATGGTCCGGATGCATTTCCCCCGCCGGGCGCTCACCGATCACATCCGCCTCAATACCTACTCCTTGGCTGCTCGCGCTTTCAATCAACATCTCCACCCCGTCGATCAGTTCCATCAATTCATCCTGCCCCTCTGAGCGCAGGTCCAACTCGATCCACGCCTCCGACGGGATGGTATTGATCGAGGTACCGCCGCTGATCTTTCCCACATTCATCGTCGTGCGCGGCCTGGAAGGCAATTTCAACGCGGATAATCCAACGATCAGTTTCGACAACTCCAACACAGCCGAAGGCTGACCATAATCCGACCACGAATGCCCGCCCTGAGTCCTCGCTGTAACCCGATACCTCTTCACACCCACTGCCTTATGATAGACATGTCCCAATGCCATGCCTTCAAGGATAAGATAAGCCGTCACATTTGAACCGTATCGATCCACCACAGCCTTCATGCCGCGCAAATCGCCCAGTCCCTCCTCGCAAACATTCGCCACGAACCAAATATCACCTTTTGTAACGCCGACATCGTGCCCTTTGGGTAGCAGAGCGCCAGCAAAGTCGAAGCGCCGTTCACGCAGCATCCACATCAACCCAAATAATGCCGCGACGCCCATCGAGTTATCTCCGATGCCGATGCCATACACTTTATCATCCTCCCGTTTCACGCTCAAATCCATATCGAATGGAAAGACCGTGTCCAAATGCGCAGAGATAACCAGCGGTTTTATGTCGGTTGATTTCCCATCACCTGTAGTCCACCGCCCATACACATTCCCCACTTCATCCATCGCTACATCCTTCAACCCTTCTTCTTCGAACATCCCCCGCACAAACTCCGCCCGCTCGTGTTCATGGAATGTTGGCGCGGCAATTTGCTGGATTCGGATGGCAAGATCGATGATGCGTTCTGTGAAATTTATCATATTATCTATTTTACCAACTCTACCCTCTCTTTCCTCTCCACTATACCTTCCTCACCATCTGCCTCAACGCGCTCAATCGCGCCTCCGCCAGCCCCGGCATCGCCTCCAACGGATGAAATGCGCCGCCTCCCTCCACCGTCAACGAAGCAGAAACGTTCCCATACAACACCCCCTCCAACGGATCATAGTTTTTGCAGAAGCCGGAAACGAACCCGCCTCCGAACGAATCGCCCGCGCCAACGGGATCTTCCATGCGCACAGGGTAGGCAGGGATCTCAAATTTCTCCCTTGTCCCCACGTTGAAAAGCATCTGTCCATATTTGCCGCGTTTAATCACCACATATTCACATCCGTACAACGAGATCGCCTCCGCCATTTCCCACAAGTCGTGCGTTTCGGCCTGGAAGAGATTGCGCATCTCCTCCTCTGAAGGCAGGAAAGCCGTTACGCCGTTAAGCAGGGCGGGCAATTCGCGCCGCGATGTTGGGGTCATGGTAACATGCGAAGGGTCGAGGATGAACGAGTGTACGTCCCCACGTTTGAGTCCCGCGATCAACTGAGTCTGTGTGACCAGGGGCATCGGGCATATATATGCGGCGCGCGCGGAAAGGTAGTCGTCGGGGATGTCTCGCACGGTGAGTGTGACCGCTTCATCCTGTTTTTTATCGGGCTGGTATCCCAACAATGATTTGGGAACGGTCATCTGCCGCCGCGCAAAATGTGAAACGGGATTGACACGATTCACTTCGAACGATTCGTTGTATGCGATGAACTGGCGCACATCCAAATTCTGCCGGAGGATGTGGATACCGCTTGTGTCGAAGCCGCGTGATTTGACATCGTTCAACCACGCGCGCGGATAATCATCCCCGGCGCGTCCCACCAAGCCGACGCCTGATTCCCAAACCCCAAGCCCCACCGCCGCATAAAGCAGACTCCCGCCGGGTGCATCGAGCCGCGGCAATCCCTTTTCGGGCAATATATATTCGCGTGCAAGTTGACCGATAACAATATAGTGAATATCCATATAAGCACTCTAAAGTGACAGTCTCATTAAAAGAGATTGTCACTTGCTTTCAACTCATCCTCCCGCTCAGGGATGGTAAAGCGATTGATCGTTGTGCGATCCACAAGCCAGTTGATGTTGCGGTTCATCCACACAGACACTGTCAACGCCCATGGAATGATCCACATTGGTCGAGGTCTGCGGACCAGTTCCACTACAGCACGCCCAACATCCTCTGCTGTACGCAATAGCGCTTTGGGCGTAGTTGCGCCTGTCTTGCGTTTGATGCCCGCATGTGCCTGGAACTCGGTCTTTATACCGCCGGGATAAAGCATTGACACATCAATACCCCAGGGCTTCACCTCGCGCCGCAAGGATTCGGAAAACCCATGCACAGCATGTTTGGTTGCAGAATAAATCGTGTACGTTGGGGCACCAACCAACCCTGCCAGCGAACACATATTGATGATATGACCCGAACGCTGCTTCATCATGATCGGCAATGCCTGGCGCGTTGTTTGAATGACACCCAATACATTGAC
>DATDAG010000301.1:0-2452 GCA_036525495.1 Anaerolineales bacterium | reverse complement strand
GCTAGCCGTACCTGTAGGCGTCACGATGGTAAAACCGAATGCGACCACCACAGATAGGACAAATTCTCTGAACGCTAAACAAGTACAGCCTGACCTACTATGCGTAAAAATATCCGAAGTCTCGCAGACTTCGGATATTCCATCTAATACAACGGGATCTTCGCGCCGTTTACTTTGCCAGCCTGTTCGGAAAACAAATATTGCATGGTCGCTACGATGGTAGTCGGCGTAGTGCCGGTGCCTCTATTCTCCACATCGATCGAATGGACTTGGATGATATTGGCGGTCACGCCGTCATCCTTGAGTTCCTTGGCCAATGTCATGACAAGATTTTCCTGTGCAGCTTTGGTCGCATTGTAGACGCCTCTTTCAGCAGGCGGGTTTGCCACTGTAGATGGTGAGATCGTGATTACTCGCCCCCAACTGCTGGCGGCGAGTTTGGGTGAGAATGCCCGGAATAAATGGAACGTTGTCCATACGTGTTGACCTAGCATGTTCTCAAGATCTTCGATGGGTGTCTCGGCGATTGTCTTGCCGCCCGTCCAGCCACCGACGAGATGGAACAAAGCGTGGAGGCGGCCAAATTTGTTCGCAACAGCTTCGGCTGAGTCTTGAACCGCCTGCCCATCGCGCAAGTCCACGACTGAGGTGAAGAGTCTATCTTCGGGTAGATTCAGTTCCTTAACCAGAGCATCCAGTTTGGCTTGATCGTTATCCAACAAAGCCAATGACGCGCCCTCTTCAGCGAACGTCTTCGCGGCCAGGCTTCCAAGAGCGCCTGTTGCGCCCGTAATTACGATATTGCGATTCATATTCACTCCTGTATTGCGATTGCCTGTTCTTCGGTCATGCCTTTGATATAGGGACGATCTGATTGTTCGGCGAGATGCTCCTTGCCGTGGAAGTCGATCATGTGACCAGACTTGGCGGCTTTGGTTTCAAGATAGAACTTGTTGTGTTCGTTGGCTTCCATAATGTGTGGGATGCGCTGTGCAATCTTGATGCCGTACTGTTCGAGTTGCGCGATCTTCTTGGGATTGTTGGTCATGAGCTGCACCGACTCGATCTTGAGCGACATAAGCATATGTGCGGCCACCGCGTAATCACGTTCATCGTCACGGAAGCCGAGGGCGATGTTTGCCTCAACAGTATCGAGCCCGCCGTCCTGCAACTCATACGCACGGATCTTATTAATAAGACCTATACCGCGCCCTTCCTGACGAAGATATAACACCATGCCCGTTTCCATTTGGCCGATGGCTGTCAGTGATGCTTCGAGCTGGTCGCGGCAGTCGCAACGCAGCGAGCCGATGGCATCGCCTGTCAAACATTCTGAATGCAGGCGAATGGGTACATTCGTTGCACCAATCACGTCACCTTTCGTGATGGCAACATGTTCCTTGCCATCGCGATTATTTTCAAATGCAATAATATGAAAATTGCCAAAGCGCGTCGGCAGTTCAGCCAGCGCCACGATTTTTACGCAAACATTATCCTTGCCAAAGCCCTTGCATTTATGTTCGGGATCCTGCTCGAGGAGCATGTCGAATTTATCATGTATTGTTGTTGTCATTGTTCTCTCTCCACTTTGTAATGTAATAGCACACCGCCGTCGGACCAATTCTCCATGTGAACCAATTTCAATTGGACAGCTTCGCTTCTTTCCAAGCCGACACCTGCTGCCATTGTAGGAGCATTTTCTCCCCCGAAGATCATCGGCGCCACATACGCGGAAACTTCATCAACGAGACCCAACCTGATCAATTCAAAATTGAGTGTTGCCCCGCCTTCGACCATCAGGCGTTTGATTCCCAGTTTATGGAGGGTATGCATCATCTCACTCAGATCCACTCGTTCGCCTTCATGGACGAATACATCCACGTTTTGCGAACGCAGGGACGCAAGTTCCTCTTTAGATGTGCGATGTGTTGTGAATATTACGACCTGCGCGTCGCCTTCGTGTAAGAATTTTGAATGAATTTCGAGCTTTGCTTCCGAAACAACCCCCACCTTGATCGGGTTCGGCGTAAGCCCGCGCGCGATCCGCTCTGCACGCAATACATTTGATTTGACGGTCAACTTCGGGTCTTCTTCAAGAAGCGTCCGCCCGCCGACCAGCACCGCGTCGGATTCGGCGCGCAATTTGTCCACGCGGTCTTTATCACGTTGCGAAGAGATCGTTGCGCCTTTCCGCGCGAACGTATCTATCTTGCCATCGGCTGTCATAGCCACATTGATGAACACAAACGGACGGTTCATAGTACTCTTTATGTAACTGCTCACGACTTTTATAGAAGGACGGTGTTGTAACGGGCATGATACCAGAGAAGGTGCGCGTAGAGGAATTATCGCGCGAAGATTTGCAGGCGCTGGTCTTGCAGTTGATGGACAGAGTCCGCGAACTGGAAGAACAGTTGCGCGTCAAGCGCCCACCGCCCAATTCGAAGAATTC
>DATDAG010000300.1:0-13438 GCA_036525495.1 Anaerolineales bacterium | reverse complement strand
TGTTCTTGCGGATTCAAATCCGGAGTAGCTGTTGGAAAGAAAATGATCTCCAAACGAGGATGCTCCTCCAGCACCTTATCAATCGGTTTGCCGCGATGCCAGGGCGCACGATCCCAAAACAAGATGCTGGGCACATCTGGGTTGTCTTCCAGAAGCATCTCCAAATGCTGCGCTGACACTTCGGCATTCATAATATCGGAACGCATCGCAATCTCTTGTCCGGTTTGCAGATTCAAGCTTCCATAGAAATGTGTCATGGCTCGTCCTGGATCAGCTCGCACAATTGGCGTTTGCCCGGTTGGAGACCAGACATAGCAGGTCGTTGCCTGCAAGTACAATCCAGCTTCATCTTCAGCAAAAAAGACTGTATCAGGCGCATCTTGAGCGACATCGATCAGTTTTTTTCAAGCTGTTCTTCAAAATCAGCCACCTTGATCTCACGGCGAGACTTGAAAACCTTCTCAGTCTTCTGGTAGCTGAACCCACACAGATGCAATAGTTGACTGTAAGATGTGCGGCTCTGGTACTCAACACCATATTGCTCCCGTACGACCAGTGCCAGGTCTTCTACACTCCAAAATTGCCCATCGACTGTACCAGATCGTGGCCCTAACCGCTCTTTGGGTGTGTATTGATGCAACATTTGTTGCAACGCTTCTATCTGCAACTTGCTCAGTTTTGCTCGATTGCCACCTGCTCGTTTGTCGACCAGTCCTTGTGAATGATCTGCTCGGTAGGCTCGACATCATTCCATCAAGCTAGTACGACTGCACCCGGTGATCTGCATGATCTCATCTACCGGGTAGCCTTCTCCATACAGCCGAACGGCCTGGTAGCACGTGCGTGTGGCGGCATCTTTGCAGTTGCGGTAGGCCTGGAGCAACTCCTTCCGTTCTGCTTCGCTCAGTTTGAATTTTCGCTTTGCCATGCTTATATTGTACGACCTCTAACTATTTTGTCTATGAGAATTATTGAGGAAAAACCCCAGTCTTCCGCGGCACATCTTGGAAAGGTCGAAATTTATACCCGTATACATGATATTTACCGCGTAAGACAGATCATCGTTGTATTGGGACCTCTCAAAACAAGTATAATCCGCAATGAAGACATCTTTCCAATTTCTGCGGAGTGATCCTATGCCCAGCGACATTCACGAACAAATCGAGCGGCGGCGCGAACGCGCCCGTGCTGAGATACTCAAGATTGCCAACAAGGGCAGTCATCCTGTGTTCAGCCAGTTCGAGGTCAAATCCGTTTCAGGGAGCGCGTACCGCGTCGAGATCCGTTCCCTCGACGAACTGCAAAATTCCTGCACCTGTCCTGATTACAAGACCAATCTCATCGGCACCTGCAAACACATCGAAGGTGTGCTGATTTATCTCGGCAAGGAATATGGAAAGAAACTGAAGAAACTCGCGGTGGAGCGTCCGCGTGGGACTCAAATCTATCTGCATTACGGGATGGACGTGACCGTGCGCGTGATCCTGCCTTTACCTGACCGCGCTCCGATCAGGGATTTGCTCACCCGCTACTTCGATCCTTTGGGGCTTTTGGTGGGTTCGCCGCTCCAGGCATTGCCTCCGCTATTAGCCGCCATCGAGAATCTGCCTGCGCGTGAACGCCCCTTTGTCAGCGTTGCGGAAGCTGTGCGCGAGCATCTCGCCCTCCTGCAAGACCGTGAAGAGGTAGCGCAGCAAAAGGAATGGTTCCTTGACCAGGTCAAACGCGGACGCCGCACCTTCGACGTTCTTTCCACGAAACTGTATCCATATCAGGAAAAGGGGGCAATGCACCTCGCCTTCGGTCGCCGCGCCATGCTCGCGGACGATATGGGGTTAGGCAAAACCGTCCAGGCAATTGCCGCCTCCGCCCTCCTTAAGGAAATGCGCGACATTCAAAAAGCGCTCATCATCTGTCCTGCCTCGCTCAAGCATCAGTGGGCGCGAGAGATTCGACGCTTCACTTCATTATCTGTCAGCGTCATCGAAGGTAACCTCGCCACCCGCCGCGACCTCTACCGCGACCCCTCCTTCTTCAAGATCATCAACTACGAACTCGTCCGCCACGACATGGATGAACTGCTCAAATTTCGACCCGACCTAATCATCCTCGATGAAGCCCAGCGCATCAAGAACTGGCGCGCTAAGACCGCCATGATGGTCAAGAGTTTACCGAGTCGTTATGCCTTTGTCCTCACAGGCACGCCGCTCGAAAACCGCATTGACGAACTCTACAGCATCTTCCAATTCCTCGACCCGCGCATTCTCGGTCCGCTCTGGCATTTCAACGATAGATTCTACGAACTCGAAAAACGCGAAAGCGGGACATACAAGGTCCTCGGCTACAAAAACATCGACCAGTTACGCGCCCTGATTGTGCCTTATATTTTGCGCCGCACCCGCGACGAAGTGCTGAAAGATCTACCGCCGCGCGTGGACAACAACTTCTTCGTCGAAATGACCGACCCGCAGTGGAGCGCTTACAAGGAATTTCAGGAACACGTTGCCAAACTTCTCGCAAAAGCCAAACGCCATCCGCTTTCGCCCAAGGAGCAACAGTTCTTGCTATTGTGTCTCGTCAAGATGCGCCTCATCTGCAATGCCCTCGCGCTTCACGACAAAGACATTCCGCCCAAAGACCGCGAGAAGACAGGACCCAAACTTACCGAACTCGACGTGATCCTCAGCGAGGAGATCGCCTCCAACGGACACAAAGCCGTTGTCTTCAGCCAGTGGGCGAATATGCTTGCCTTCACCGAACCCGTTCTCAAACGCGTTGGACTCGGTTACGTCAAACTCACGGGCAATGTCCCCTCCGCCAAACGCGGCGACCTCATCAAAAAGTTCTTCGACGACCCCGATTGCCGTGTTTTCCTCTCCACCGACGCGGGCGGCGTGGGTCTCAATTTGCAAGCCGCATCCCTTGTCATCAACCTCGACCTGCCGTGGAATCCCGCCGTGCTCGAACAGCGCATTGCCCGCGCGCATCGGCATGGTCAGCTATCGTCGGTGCAGGTCATCAACCTCATTGCCAAAGACACCATCGAAGAGCGCATGTTGGATACGCTCGCCGCAAAGAAAAACGTTTTTGCGACTGTCTTCGGCACTGATGAATCTCCGACTTCGATCAAGTTTGCCGATACGGGCCAAAGCCTCCTGCAAAAATTGGGCGACCTCTTGCAAACTCCTGCGGATGTGGAACTCGCTCTTGCGCCGACCCAGCCTGCTCCCGTACCCGAAACAGAATCTCAACCCGAGCCAATTCCTGCCCCCACGCTCAAAGATTTCACATCCCTCCTGCTCGACCGACTTCCGAATCGAATTCTTCTCGTCCGCAAAGCGCCGCACATGCCAGGCGCGACAGGAGATGGAATCATCATCGTTGTCTCAGGCGTGCCCGCGGACTCACGTCCTGCCATCGAAGCCGCGCTTTCCGAACATCACATCGAAAACATGCCGCAACTCTACCTGATGGACTCGGAAGGATATCAATCACTCGCCTCGTTTGTCCCCGCGCTTGCACAAACGCCCGCGCCTGAAGATGTCCCCTACCGTGCCACATCCCTGCCCACACGCGTGCGCGAAGCCGATCTCCTGTCTGCGCGCCGCAAACGCGCCAGCGAGGGACTCGCCTTTGCCGAAAAACGTCTCGCCCTCGCCGCCCTCCTGCTCAAAGGTGATTTCCCCGAAGAGATGACGCGTCCCCTGCGCGAAGCCCTCGCCTGGGGGCTCACATCCCTCCTCACACTTCACTCAGACCGCGACCCATCCTCCGATTTACCCTCCGCGCGTCTCGTCCAATCCGAACTCGTCGAGCGCGGACATCTCCCCATAGAGTTATCTCAAAGGTTGGCACAAGTTCGGGATCTCACCGCGCTGCCCGAAGTTGGGGAGGAAGCGGTTCCCTTATCCGCAAAAACAGGTGCGGTGTTGCATGAGTCGGTCAAAGAACTTGTCGCATTGGCACAGGAACAAATTGTGAAAATAAGTTTGTAACGCCTGTGCCACGAGACACGATATGACTCACCTCCTCCTCGCCCCCGCTGGACATGGCAAGACCGAGCGCGTCATCCAGCGCATTCGGCAGGTGCTGGCAGAGGATCTGCTTGCGCCTGTCCTCGCCATCGTTCCCAATTCCATTCAGGCGAATAATTTTCGCAAACGATTGTCTGTCTCAGGCGGCGCGCTGGGCGTGGAAGTCCACACCTTTCATACGCTCTACGCCGAGTTTCTGACCCGCGCGGGCAAACCTCTTCCGCTCCTGCTCGATCCCGTGCGGATTCGCCTGCTCCGCGTTATCGTGGACGACCTCTGCGAACGCGGCATGATGACTCATTACGCGGCATTGCGAACCAAACCTGGATTCATCGCGGGGCTTCGCAATACAATTGAGGAACTCAAGCGTGCCCGCATCTTCCCTGACCATTTTTCTGCCTCCGTTAAGGGACTTGGTGCGCGGCTGGAGGAGATCGCCCTCGTCTATTCGCTGTATCAGGATTGGTTGTTACGCGAGAAGTGGGCAGATAACGAGGGGCGTGGCTGGCTAGCAGCAATTGCGCTCGAAGAAAATGCAAATCTTGGAGCGGATACGCGGCTGTTATGCGTCACCGGCTTCGACGAATTTAATCCTACGCAACTGGCGGTCCTCTCATTGTTGGGACGGCGCGCAGAGGAAACCCTTATAACGCTGACGGGCGATATTCACTCCCCAACGCGCCCCGCACATCATCGTTTCCACCGCGCGCAATCTGCGTTGGTCAATAGTCTGAATATCCAGCCTGAAGCGATGGATCCGGCATCATTGTTGTCGCCTGCCATTGCGAATGTTGAAACGGCTTTATTTGAATCCCTCCCTGCCAGTCCCCCCCCCACTGTTGAGGGGATTGCTTCGTCGCTTCCTTCGGACACTCCTCTCAATGACATAGAATTCGTTGAAGCCCAGACACATGCCGTGGAAGCACGCGCCGCGTTGCGCTGGGTGAAGGCGCGGGTCGTCAGGGATGGGTTGAAATTGAACAATGTTGCCATCCTGGCACGTGACATCGAACCATACCGTCCATTTTTGGAGGAAGTTGCCGGGGAGTTTGGCGTTCCACTTCGCATCGCCGGTGGACAGCCATTGAGTGATAATCCTGCCATCGCCGCGTTGTTGACTTTGCTCTCGTTGCCAGCGGAAGAGTGGAAGCGACGCGCTCTGGTTGACTCATGGCGCAGTCCGTATTTCGATTTCAGCGAAGCGGGGATTGATGCCCGGTCTGCCGTGTTGTTGGATGAGGTTTCACGCGCGGGAAGAGTCGTACAGGGATTGTCACAATGGCATGAGGCGTTCAAGTTATGGGAGAAGAAAAAGGCATTGGCGGATGAAGAGGGTGAGCTGCTTCCTGAAATTCTAAAAGATGAGCAAATCGGGGAGAAATTCGAGTCGTGTGTTGACCTGCTCACGCCGCCCAGCCGCGCTTCGACAAAAGAGTTTGTGGGATTTGTGGAATCCATCATCGGTGATGACCCCGCGCTTTCCCCCGTCCCCTCCCCCGATGGGAGAGGGTGGAAAGGGGTGGGGATGGTTGTCTGCGCCCGCGCCAACCCTGCCACCTCCGAACGCGATGTCTCTGCGTTGCACGCTTTCAAGGATGTATTGCGCGGATTGGTTCTGGCGGAATCCGTTTTGGGAGCGGATTCGATTTCGTATGCCGATTTCTTCAACGACTTGCGCGGCGCGGTGGAGGTGGCGTCGTTTGCGGTTGCAAATGAAACGGGCGTGTTTGCCGCGTCCGTGCTGGATGGGCGCGGGTTATCTTTCGAGGCAGTTGTTCTGATGGGACTCTCGGATGGGGAGTTCCCAAGGCAGGAACGCGAAGATATATTCCTGCACGAATCGGATCGTACGGCGCTGCGCGGGCGTGGACTTTCGCTCGAAACCAGATTGTACGGCGACGAAGGTACGTTTTTCTATCAAGCTGTCACACGCGGACGGCAACGCTTGTTGCTCACGCGTCCGTATCTGGCGGAGGACGGGCAGGCGTGGGAGGCGTCTCCGTTTTGGGAGGAGGTGAGGCGTCTTAATGGGAACCAGCAACCAGTCAAAGTAAGAGGCGATGTCTGGGAACTGGATGCGGCGGAAGCGGCGTCAAAGGTCGAATGGGTGGAGTCGGCGCGGGCGTTCGACATCCGCATCCAAAATGGGATCGAAGCGCTGCGGGCGCGGATGAATCCGAAGGCGCAGGGAATGTACGAAGGCGCTTTGTTTGATTTGAGCGAACGGTTCGGCGCTTTGCACGGTTGGAGTGCGAGCCGACTCGAAAGTTATGGGACATGTTCGTTCAAGTTTTACGTGGCGTACGCGCTAGGGCTGGAGCCGCGCGAGGAGTCGGAGGATGGATTCGATGTGCGAGCGCTGGGTTCGATACTGCACAAGATTTTGGAGAATGTGTACGGAGGCGCGGAATTGAAAGAGGCAGCGGAGGACGTTTTTGTGAGCGCGCCTGAGGAGTATGGGTTTCGTCCGACGGCGTTGTGGGAGCAACAGAAGGCGGAGTTGACGCGCATGTTGGAGAAGACCATTGCGGAGTTGAATGCGATGTCGCAGGGATACGTGCCAAAAAAGCTGGAAGCGCGCTTTGGGATGGGTGAGCCATCGTTGGTCTTGAAAACTTCACTTGGCGACATTCGTTTGCACGGTTACATTGACCGACTTGACGTTGCGCCTGATGGTTCACTGCGCGTGATCGATTACAAGGCAGGCGGCGCGGCAATCACATCAAAGCATTTGCAAGAGGGGCGCAGGCTGCAATTGCCGATCTATGCACTGGCGGCATGCGACGCTTTAGGGTTGGGTGAAGTTTCGAGCGGCTTTTATTGGCACATCCAAAAAGCGGAGGCAAGCAGTTTGAAACTGGAAAAATTCGATGGCGGCGTAAACGGCGCGTTCGAGACGGCGGTTGCTCATGTGACGAAGCATGTTGCCAATATCCGCGCGGGTCACTTCGAGCCGAAACCGCCCGAGGAAGGTTGCCCCAGTCATTGCCCTGCGGTGAATTTTTGCTGGCGATACAAGAGAGGATTTTAATCATGCCTTACGAACCATTCTATGAGCGATTTCGAGAGTTGGCGTTGAATGAGACCCGCAGTTTTACGGTTGATGAAGGCAATTACCCTGGATTGCCAGCCGATGAATACGCCTTGCTGGAAGCGTATTGCAATGACAAGAATTGTGATTGTCGACGGGTGTTTTTCAATGTTGTTTCCAGAAAACGCCAAGACATCATGGCAGTGGTTACTTATGGGTGGGAAAGCGAAGCGTTTTATCGAAAATGGTATGGCGGCGGGAACGACGAACTTACACGTATGGCAGTTAGTGAAATGATGGGACTGGGACTTAATTCGGCGAGCCCTCAGTCGCGTGTTGCCCCTGCGCTTCTTGCGCCAATACGGGATATCTTGCTCGATGACCCTGCGTATGTTGCCCGTCTCAAACGTCATTATCAGATATTCAAGGAGAAGGTTGACCCAAAGAATTTTCGCAAAACCGCTGCGGAAAAACGCGTTGTTGCCGAAAAGCCAAAATCCAAAAAACGCAGACGCAAATGATCACCAAAGACTGATGACTGTTCTCGATCAATTCAACTTCAAAGGCAATCAGGAAAAAGCCGTCACCGATTCGGCGCGTGCTATCGCGGTCACCGCTGGAGCGGGTTCCGGAAAGACTCTTTCATTGGTGGGACGTTACCTGCACCTGCTTGAACAAGGCTGCCCAATCCGTTCCATCCTTGCCATCACCTTCACCGAAAAAGCCGCGCGCGAAATGCGCTCCCGCGTTCGCAAAGCCCTTTCAGACATTAAAGAATTATCCGCAAAGAACGCGAAGGAAGAACAAGAATTAAATCGCAGCTGTCTGAGCGCGCTTCGCGGTTCAAATATCGACTCAGCAAGGATCGGAACAATTCACAGCCTGTGCGCCGAACTCCTCCGCGCCCATCCCGCCGAAGCAGAACTTGACCCCGCATTCGAAGTTCTCGAAGAAGGACTCGCCTCCGCACTGAAAGCTGAAGCCGTTGAATCATCTCTCGCATGGGCGACAACCGATGAGCAATCCGCCGCGTTGTTTAGCGTATTCAAAGAAAACGAACTGAGACAAATTCTCCATTCTTTGATGAGTCGCAGACTGGATGTTTCCCCTCTCCCGTGGGGAGAGGGGGTAGGGGTGAGGAAACAATTCTCCAATTCTCTTTCCTCCCATCTCAAAACCCATCTCGACTCTCACCCATGGCTTGACTGCCTCTCTATTCTCAACCAACATCGCTCCACCTCGCCTGAAGACAAACTTGAACTTGCCCGTCAATCTGTGCTTGCCCACTGGGACAAGATTCAAAAAGCCCGTACTGAGCAAAGATGGGATGACGTCCTCATCAACCTTACCGCGCTCCGAAAATCCATCTCCACACAGGGACAAAAGAAAAATTGGGATGATCTCGACTCTATCCGCGCCGCGATGACCGAACTGCGTGACATCTACGAAGAAGGCATCAAATTCGTCGCCGAAAAATCCCGCTTCTCGCTCGACAAAAAACTTGCCGCGTACCTCCCTGCCGTTCACCGTCTCTTTGACCAGACCTTGCTTGAATACAGCCGCCTGAAGTCAGACCGCCTCGACTTCGACGATCTCGAAGGACTCACCGCCCAACTGTTGACGGAGCATCCTGAAATCTGTGCTCAACTCCACTCCGAACTCCGCGCCGTCCTCGTGGACGAATTCCAGGATACCAACGACCGCCAGCGTCAAATCGTCTACGCGTTGACAGGCTTCAATCCAATCCAAAATCGTAAATCTGAAATCGTAAATTCGAATCCGTGCGAACTCTTTGTTGTGGGTGATGCCAAACAATCCATCTATCGTTTTCGCTCCGCCGATGTCACCGTCTTCCGCCAAGTCCGGCATGATATCCAATCCTCTGGCGGCGAGCTCATTGATCTCGACCTCACCTTCCGCGCTCACAAGCCCCTCCTTGATTCTCTCAATTCTCTCCTCGCCCCCATCCTCGGCGAGACCGATGACCCCTTGCGACCGTACGCCGTTCCCTTCGCACCGCTCAAAGCCTACCGCCAAAAAACTGACCGTGAAAACATCCAGCCTCCCTTCATTGAATTCCATCTTGGCTTGGGAGAAAACGCCGAAGAAGGACGCGCCGCCTCTGCCCAAGCTCTCGTCAATCGCCTGCATGAACTTCATCAAAACGAAGATTTTGCCTGGGGCGACATGGCATTGCTCTTTCGTTCCTCCACTGCTTTCGAAACCTACGAAATCGCCCTCGAAAAAGCGGATATCCCCTTTGTCACCGTGGCGGGACGCGGCTTCTACGACCGACCCGAAATCCGCGACCTGCTCAATATCCTTGCCGCCATTGCCGACCCCACCAATGACCTTGCCCTCGTTGGTCTCCTCCGTTCTCCCGCCTTCGCCATTTCCGACGCGGATATCTATAAACTGCGCTTTCCGAATCAATCAGCCACGCCTGTAAAACTTTTCGACAGCCTCAAAGAGCAGGTGGATACGTATACAAGTAAACAAGTAGACACGTACACAAGTACACAGGAAAATAATGTAACTCGTAACTCGTATCTTGTACCAGGCGTTTATCCTTCATCCTTAATCCTTTATCCTTACCAAGTTCTCACCGAACTCCACTCCCTCGCAGGTCGCGCCTCCGCCGCAACCGTCCTCAAACGCCTCCTGGATCTCACTCACTATCTCGCCATCCTCTCCTCTGCCCCCAACGGTTCACGTATGATTCGCAACGTCGAAAAACTCCTTGCCGACGCGCACCGCTCGCGCCTCGTCAACCTCACCGATTTCCTCGCCTATGTCCAGACTCTGCGTGATGTCGGCTTGCGCGAAGGCGAAGCCCCCGCCGATGCCTCCGCCTCAGGCGCCGTCCAACTGATGACCATCCATAAAGCCAAGGGGCTCGAATTCCCTCTCACTGTTATTGCTGATGCTGCCTACGAACATCGTGGCAGTTCTGCCAAAACCCAACTCACCGAAACCCTGCTCCTCGACCTGCGTGATGACGGTTTCCACGCCACATCCTGGCAACTCGCCTCCCGCCTCGAAGATGACCGCGCCGAAGCCGAAGACCATCGCCTGCTCTACGTTGCCGCCACCCGCGCCAAAGAAAAACTCCTTATCAGTGGTCACGTCAAACAAAACAAAGACGGACTCTCCCTCAGAGGCTGGCTTGGCAAATTCTCTTTTTTGAAAATGGCGACACCCGAACAGCCCTTGCTCGAAAACGGAATCTCCGCTTCGATCCGCCCTTTCTCCCAAACAGACGCTTCAGACCCCCCCCAGCCTGCTTCAACCTCCCAAACCGGCTCTCCCCGTGAGTCTGACTTGCTCGAACCTCTCACGTCGCCCCTCTCCCTCACCGACGACAAGTCCCGCGCCCGCGAATCGGATCCACCTCAACGCGTCTGGCGCATCGTCTCAACGACCAAACGACCTCACGCCCCTGCCTGGCTTGTCGGACGGCTCGTCCATGAAGCCATCCACCGCTGGCGTTTTGACGATTTGGACGACTTTCTCAAACCATTTGCTCTCGAAGCGGGACTCACTGACGAAGCCGAGATCCGCGCCGCCATACAGGAATCCCGCCGTCTGTTGGAACGCCTGAGTGCACATCTGCTCTTCAAGGAATTGGATTCTGCCGAACGCCATCACGAAGTCCCATATTTTTTGCCTGAAGGGCGCGGCATCATTGACCTGCTCTATCGCGCAAACAATGATTGGTATATCATGGACTTCAAAACCGACGAAGTCCACTCCGAAGAAGAAGCCCGCGCCATCATCAAGCAGAAAGAGTACCACCTCCAGGTGAGGCGCTATACCCAGGCAATCGAGAACCAACTTCAAGTCATGGCAAAGACGCGGCTTGTCTTCCTGAATGTGAAAGGTGAAGTAAAAATATTCGAAATGGACTCAAACATCTCCTGACGTTTGACCGTCGAAAGTCGGGAAACTTTCGAGTCCGATTACAAAAGGAAAATCCTATGCCTGCCGCCAAAACCATCTACCAAATCAAAGTCACGCTGAACGATTCCAAACCGCCCATCTGGCGCAGGGTTCTGGTTGAGGATACGACCACCTTGGGCAAACTGCACACTATTTTGCAAACCGCCATGGGCTGGACGGACAGCCATTTACATCACTTCATCATCAATGATGAATTTTATGGCGAGCCTGATGATGACGAATTCAGCGACATCGAAACAAAAAACGAAAGGCGTTACCGCCTGAATCAAATTGTCGAACGCAAAGGCTTCAAGTTTATCTACGAATATGACTTCGGCGATAGTTGGGAACATACCATTCTTGTTGAAGCCATCCTGCCCGCCGAAAAAGGAACTCAATATCCCGTTTGTATCGCGGGCAAGCGCGCCTGCCCGCCCGAAGATGTGGGTGGTGTGTGGGGCTATGAAGATTTTCTAAAAGTAATTGCCAACCCGAAAGACCCGCAATATGAAGAAATGATGGAATGGCTTGGTGTCAAATTCGATCCTGAACGCTTCAACCTGGAACATGTGAACGAAGGCTTGCGCCATCCCCGCCGCGCACGAATGGAAGACCAGGATTTTTACGAGTCTCCGCAAACCGATGACAGGGTTGAAAGAAAGATAGTCAACTGGGCATCGGGGTTGGATAAAAAGCAACTCGCCCTGGTTGAGTCATTAGCTTTACGGCGGGACATGGTGACATTCCTCTCGTATCTGAATAAAAACCACGTGGTCGGCACCCAAACCACGGGCAACCTGCCGCTCAAAGCCGTACGCGAGATCTGTGCCCAATTCGTCAACCCGCCCGCGCTCGAAGAAAAAATTGGGGACAAGATTTATAAAATCCGCAGTGAAGATGATGTTTACGTGCTGTACCACCTTCACACACTTGCCAGTATGGGCGGATTTGTAATGGGGGGACAAGCCCGCACCTGGAAGTTGACTGAGGAAGGCTATCAATTTTTGAACGCTCCTGCCTCGATCCAACTTGGCTTTATGTTTGCTCTCTGGTGGTATCAGACAGATTGGCGAATTGCCTTTCCTTTCTCAGGGCTGGATCGCGGGCTGCCAAACGGATTCGCTTCAATCAGCCTGAAACGCCTGCTGGAAGTGCCCGTCGGCAAATCAATCTCCTATGAACCGTTCGCCGATCAATTGATTAAGGAAACCCGCTTCACCTGGCCCAGCGTTGATCAAACTTTTATGCAAGGCACCCTGCGTTCCGCTGTTGCGCGCATGGTGATTTATCCCCTGAGCCATTTTGGCATCTTGGAATACGAAATGAAAGAAAAAACAAGTGCTGGGTACAAATCACAATACCTTGCTGAATTCCGCCTGACGAAAATTGGAAAGGGACTGCTGGAGACCCTGTAGTATGGATCTAAAAGTATTTATCTCCACACACGAATCTGTGTGCGACGAGTGCGGCGAGCCACTGGGACATCACGCCTGGATCACGTTCGCCGAAAACAAAGCCTTCTGCCTCTCCTGCGCAGACTTGGACCATCTCATCTTCCTCCCCACGGGCGATGCGGCAATGACCCGACGAGCGGGAAAATATTCCACACTTTCTGCAGTTGTCCTCAAATGGAGTTGCGACCGCAAACGCTACGAACGGCAGGGATTATTGGTAGAGGACTCCGCGCTTCAACGTGCCGAGCAGGAATGCCTGGCACGTTGAAGATGTCCGTGCTCGCCGCCGCGAACGCGAAGCCGAACGCCGCGTGGACCTGGATCAGGAATACGTTTCAAGTTTCGCTGCGCGCGTGCGCGAACTGTTCCCCAATTGTCCCGCTGGGCGTGAGCATATCATTGCCGAACACGCCTGTCAAAAGTAAAGTGGACGCGTGGGACGATCCGCAGGCGCGAAAAGTCTCGATGATAAATTCATCCTGCTGGCAGTCGTTGCCCATATCCGCCACGCAGAGACAAAGTATGATGAGTTATTATCGCGGGGTGTGGAACGCCGGGATGCGCGTGACGAAGTAGCGGATGATATTGATATTGTGTTGGAGCGCTGGAAATCACATACTAAAGGTTGGGGGTAAAAATTGCCCTGCCAGAAATCTGACAGGGCAATATGGAAGGTTAATAGGATTATACGCAACTGCCGGTCTGAATTTATACCCGTATACATGATATATGCTCCACTGGAGAAATCCGATTACGGTTATGAGAACAACACAGGTCTATGATCTATGTTGACACATTAATTGGTACGAGTCACTATGATATAAAGGATTCTGCGATTCGGGGATAGGTGGTTCTGTCAACAACCATTAGAAATGCCATGAAAAAGCACACAAAAACAATCGTGTGAACAAAGACCTGTGATTGTAGAATCCAGACTGCTGCGTATAAAAAGGGTGCAGAGACGAGCAGTGTCAAGGGCG
>DATDAG010000299.1:0-2217 GCA_036525495.1 Anaerolineales bacterium | reverse complement strand
CGAACCGTGCTATATTGAATATGATAAGACGAATCCGCTCGCTGGGGGAAAGCAGTGTCGAGATCCATAGGTGATTGCAGATATGAAAGAGGAACAGAGATGGCGCAAAATCAACAGAATGAGATGAACGAACGAGAACGGGAACGCCAGAAACTAGATCTGGAACAGAAACAGGAACGAATCCAGGAAAAGCAGGACCGCTTGAAGCTTGAGAAGGAACAGGCAGAGAAACATAAACGGCAGCGACAGGAACGGTTGGAACTGGAAAAACAGCAGGAACAAAAACGAATCCAGCGTCGGCAGGAACAACTTGAACTGGAGCAGAAACAAAGGCAAAAGCAGGAGGAACGAAGAACATAGAGAAGGTTATGTGACAGATATCAAAATGTAGTTGTTCGCCAAAAGGTGTTTTCGATTCAAGAAGGTTTTAGCCTCTCCCGCCTTGGGGATGCTCGGAAGGGGATTAAGTTATCCGGTTTAAGATCATCCGTGGGGGTGTCAAGTTCATTGTGTAAACGGAAAATAAATTAGATCGCAAGGCGCCCTTCAAAACGGATCACAAGTTGGTTGAGGATCAGTGGCCAATGCTGAATGGGCATGGTCCATTTCTTGAGGATATCGCGATTGGCCAGAAAAAGCAATTTACGGGCGGCTTCGGGAGTTGGGAAAATACTTTTAGTTTTGGTGACTTTCCGCAGCTGACGATGATATCCTTCGACCGAGTTGGTGGTGTAGATCAGGCGGCGGATCTCAGCCGGATAGGCAAAGAAGGTGGCCAGATCTTCCCAATTGTTTTGCCACGAACGGATGGCGACCGCATATTTGTCACCCCATTTTTCAGCAAGCTGCTGCAAGTTGGCTTCGGCACTTTCGCGGGTGGCGGCTTGATAAACTTGCTTCAGATCGAGCATGAAAGCCTTGCGGTCGTTCCAGGTGACATATTTCAGACTGTTGCGAATTTGATGGATGACGCAGCGCTGGATCTGGGTTTGGGGAAAGACAGCCAGGACCGCTTCCTTGAAGCCACTCAGTCCATCCATGCAGGCGATGAAAATATCCTGTACCCCTCGCGTTTGCAGATCGGTGATGACACTCAGCCAAAAATTGGAGCTTTCGCCGCCGTTCCCGACCCAATGCCCTAGAATGTCCCGATGACCTTCCACATCCACGCCCAGCACCGTATACACGGCAATATTCTCGACCTTCCCTTCGTGACGCAGCTTGATATGGATCGCATCCAAGTACACGATCGGGTAGACACTGGCCAGCGCTCGATTCTGCCATTCCTCCACCAAGCCCCAGACCTTATCCGTAATGGCACTCAAAGTTGTGGGCGAGACTTCGACACCGTACAGGTCAAGCAGCGTCTCTTGAATATCTCGCACCGACATGCCCTTGGCGTACAGGCCAATGATCTTATCTTCCAGTTCATTCGTATTGGCCACTTGCTTTTTGATCACCTGCGGTTCAAAATCACCATTCCGATCGCGCGGTACCTGGATCGTCGTGTCTCCGGCTGACGTGCGCAGTTTCTTCGCATACCGCCCATTGCGGCTGTTGCCCGAATTCCGTCCTTTGACTTCGTAGGCTTCATATCCCAGGTGTTCGCTCAACTCCGTTTCCAGCATCTCTTCGAGCGTATGTGCAAACAGCCGCGCAAAGATGCCTTCTTTCCCAAAGAAATCATCCATCGACTTGGCTTTCCTTAATTCGCGCTGCACTTCCTCCGCGCCCGGTATGATTTCCTGTATTTTCCGGGTGGTTTTCTTTTCTTCCGACATTATGTTCTCTCCGATCTCGCTCGACTAAGGTTCGTCCCTCGTTTACACATAATATCGTACACCCTCTTCATATAATACTTCTCCCTATGGTTACATCCGTAAAACTGACACGGCACAGGCAACAATGGCGGATCGCTCCTGTGGCGATAGCCGTCTATCCTGCTGGCAATGGGGACGTAGATGGAGGGGTAATAAGAGACGGAAACACCCCTAGCCAAATAGCTAAAAGCACTTTTTGTCAAAAATACTCCTCAACTTGAGATCAAACTAGGAACCTAAAGGATGAATACTCTACTCATCTCCAAACGAGATGCCCATATTACGCGCTGTTAAAACTGCATCACCATCCACATCCACCCGTTTGGGGGCGGTTATCGCTTCGCCCAAGGGAATGTCGATCACATGAAATTACAGGCTCATTGCCTGAAGGCAGGGG
>DATDAG010000298.1:0-4604 GCA_036525495.1 Anaerolineales bacterium | reverse complement strand
CCTCACTTTCGATACGCGGCATCTCATCGAGGTCGAGCGAATAGTTGATGTAATCAACGTCCACGCCCCAGTTGACCAGCTGTTCGATTTCGTCCGGTGTCGGGTCAATGGCTTTTACCCACGTGCCGTTCGCCATCGATTCGAGTTGTTCGAGTCCCTGCTCGGTTGTCTTGTAGATCGTGAGCATGAATGCCTCCTTGCGTGGATCATCGCGCAGGGGCATGCATCCTGCACGATGTCATTGATATTGCATAACAGGTAACACGCCCGTACTGGGCGGCTGACTTTCGGTATTTTCTGAATTGCTCTCGTTCGTATGCATCAATCTTCCTTGCGTTGGTTATTGTACGCCCGTCCGATGGATTCCACAACGGTTTTGAATTCCACATGGGATTTAAGAGCCGCATCCGACTTAACCGAAAACTGCCACAACATCCCGGACATTTTCACACCACGAAAATTTAACATTCCCCATCCACCACAAAATGCTTGACATCATTCTCGAAGTGCATTTCAATATCTCCGAATGATCCCCGTACTTGACGGACTGCGCGCCGAGTCTTGCTGATGGTCACTGCACTCGAAGCGCCCGGTCATCAAACTGCCAGTGGAATGGCTTCCCTCGAAATATTTTGATATAACCCCGCCCGAATCTCGGACATGTACCGCCAGCGCGCCTCGCCGATCACGCGCGCGTCGAGCAATACGTTATGTTCCAGGGAAACATCGGCGCTGATGTCACAGATCTCAGCCGGAAACTGATCCGAAAAGCCCGGGCGCTGTCCATCCCTCAAACCGCCCTCGGCAAATCCGATTTCTCCTACATCGCCAATGTCAAGGACCTCCTGCGGCAGGCAAAGTGAAAGGAGTCCTACCCATGAACGACCGCAACCTGCGCGACCTTCTTGAACAACTCCATACCGAACTCGAACGCACCGAATCCCTGGACGAAAAGGGGCGGGAAAGGTGATGCGCATCCATCCATTCTGACGCAGTTGAAGAATGCCATTGATCGCTTTGAAGTGGAACATCCAGACATTACCGCCGTGCTCTCCCAGATCATGAACACCCTGAACAACGCAGGCATATCGTCATGCTCATGCTTGTAGCATGATGCTCTCACATGGAGAACCTGTCACGTTACAACCGTGACCGGGGATGCAGTGCAATTGCATCCCCAACAAGGAATTTATATTTTTACAAACCCTAAAATCGCCACTACGATGATTTTGTGAAGTACTGATAATAAAAATCTCCGCAATTGCTTAATTGCGGAGATTTTGCATTCTTACAGGGTACACTTTACCGAGGATCAAGATACACTGTGATCTCATCCTGCGCCGGGTCTGTTTGTCCGTAACGGAGAAAACCCGAAGCAAGGTTGTAACCATCAACAAAGACCAGAACCGGATATTCCACGAGCCGTTCCAATGTGTCTGAAAGCGTAAACCTGCCGTTCGCATCTGTGGCTGCGGCGGAAAAGATATCAGCCTCTGTCGGATTATCAAGCCACGCATCCAGATCGACGCCGGGATTTAATACAATGAAGTTGGCATCCAGTATTCCATCTCCGGTCAGGTTATCAAAGACCCAGCCCTTTATTTTGATATCTCCGCTTTTGACCGGACCAACCACAGTGTCGGCAGATGAGATTAATGGATAGCCTTTGCCGGCATATACCTCAACCCTGTAATCACCTTCGGGCATGGCTGAGCCTCCATAGTTGAGGAATAGCACATAACAATCCGCGCTGGAGCCTTCATCCCAGGCGAAGAATTCGTAGTAGATGAAATCACGGTTATGGTAATACAGCACGATAAAGTCTTCGCCCTCAGCCATATCCTGATAACTCCACGAACTGACAATGGATAATGCGCCAGACGGATACCGTTCCAATGGCTCAACCGGGCATTGATTGTCATCATAATCCTCAGCCCAGGTTGTGAGTGTGAAATTCTCGTTACCAGTGCCCTCTTCCGCAAATTCGCTGACGTATTTTTTCCCAGCCACAGCCGCTTCAAGCATCGGCTTGGCTAAATTGATCGACCGTAATCTGCCGATGACAGAACCACTGTCTGAGGATACGGTCAGGGTGGGGACGCCGATGATCTGCCCCGCTTCGTTCACCGCCAAACCGCCCGAGTTCCCTCCGGCAATTTCCGTATCTGTTTTGATGAAAGCCTTGTCACCTACATTGTCCTGACTTTCAAAACCCGAGACCGTGCCTTGCGTGAATGTGATCGTTTCGCCGCCAATGCCCGGGAATCCAAATATCCTGATCGATTCACCCAAGTGGACGGTGTCAGAATCACCGACTTCCACAAATGACAATTGTAGTTCCTTGGGGTTGATGGGTTCTCCATCCATATCGGATACGATTCGCAAAACCGCAAGATCAAGAACGCCATCTGAGCTGACAACTTCCGCGATGTATTTTTGTTCGGGCGGTTTGCTTTCATCGTCCACAACGGCTATCGCAAGTTGATCAGGCAAGGGGCTAAAGGCAAGACTCAGATCGTCGTAAAACAGAGCCAGCCCCGAGGCTTGAGGATGAGCGACATGAGCATTGGTCAGGATCAATCCATCGCTGGAGATGATCGTGCCTGATCCCCACCATTCGATATCTTCCCCGAACATCGCGAGCACTTGAACTGTTGCCTGGGTAAGTTCTGAGATTGTGGGGATCGGTTTTGGGGTTGGCAAGGGTGTGGATGTCGGCAATGGCGTTGCGGTGGGCGGCGCAAGCGTGGCTGTCGCCGTTGGCGGAACGACTTCCACGGGCGCGTTACCACATGCCAGCGAAGCAATGAGGAGAACAACAACTGAAATCAGGAGCCGGTTATGAAGCGGATTATTTGTGTTCATGGTTATTCTCCAGATTTGTATGAAACAGAATCCAGGAACGCTTCGAATCGCAGTAGTGATTCGTCATACTCACGTTCATACGCTTGAAGCGAGATGATGATAATCTTATCGCCCGCGGGAAAGTAATAATCCACGCCTTTCAACACCGACGGGACTCCCTCCACTTTGGTATCCACGAAGGCATAGGTGACTTTGTATCCTTCCCGGCTTCGACGGATGATCGGGGTCTCTTCCAATACCCTGAATGTTTCCAGTACCTTTCCGAGGATGATATGCCGCTCCATTGCTACTTCCGTCAATGGACGATTACCGCCATCGTTTGACTCGAGGGAGACTGAATACCGCACGCCCGGAACGAACGGATCCCAGGTGACAAAGATCAAGGTGCCCGCGCCCTCTTTGATTACCCAATTATCTGGCACAGAGGCTGTGACGCCTTTGCGCTCGATATGCTGTGAGCGATTCTCCGCTGCTGACTTGATAATCGCACCGAACGATAGCGCTACGAGAGTCACGATCAATACCGCCAGCGCGGAACGACGATCATGGTTCATGGTTTGAGAAAAGGCTTTGGCGGTCATCTCAGCCCTCCTTTGATGTTATGGAAGTTGCCAGGTCTTGCTGTATGAGTTTTGATAATGTCCAGGTCAGCAGAATGGCGAACCCCGCGGCAAGGAATAAACCAGTCCATGGGTTGGATGATCCGCCTGCGCTGGTAATTTGCCCGATGGAGATGATATTGCGCAGGTAGTAGAATAATCCGTTGAGGACGGCGGCGGTTGTTACGCCCAGTGGCATCCACCAGATGGGGTGTCGCTCGAATTTCTGCTTTGCCAGAAAATATCCGGTTACTCCGGCAAAACTTGCATGAGCGAGCGCGGTAATGGCAATACGGAATGCACCCGATCCCAAATCCACGCCGCCCGAAGCGACGATCAGGTCTATGTTGAGCGCGGTGGCGTAGCCTAATCCAACTGCTGTGCCATAAATGATGCCGTCTGTACGTTCATCAAATTCGGGAAGCCCATAGACGGAGGCGCGCACAGCGATATATTTTAGGTATTCCTGCGTGAAACCCACAACCAGAATCCCGCCTGCCAGCTGCGTCCACCAGTTGGTGTAGAGCCAGTTATCCACGTTGAAGAGGAAATTAAGTACGCGCCCACCGAGTCCCCAGGCGAGTAGCATTCCCAAGCCAAAGACTTTGAATACCAGTGACTTGGGTTCTGGTTCATAGCGATCACGCCGATAAAACAGCATCAGCCAAAGACCTGCTGGAATAAAGGACATGATGATCCCCAGTATGATCAACATCACGGAGGTTAAGTTTGGCTGTAGCCAGCGATCCAACCCAAAAGCCAGTAAGACAAACCCGATTGATAGCAGAAGCGTTGTCAGGTCAGAAGGCCACAGCCAGGTACGCTGGCGGGTGGCGGCCTTGTAGTGCTGCTCGCAAAAGGAATACACCCCAAGCTTGCGAACTGCAGGCTTCTCACACACACGGCATGATTCTTTCACAATAGCCTCCTCTTCATAATACGAATGGTAAATTTTGGAAATGGCCTGTGCAATCAAACAAGGCAAACGATAATGGATGTATTGGGGAAATTCGGATATTTATAGCATTTAATACCCAAATGTAGAATACAGGATTACTTGTTGAAAGTCAAGTCAGTTCTTGTTTAGCGTCTAAAGCAGGAAAACGGCATATGTGGCAGTCAAGTCGCTAGAAAGCCACC